>DATFEW010000064.1:0-2849 GCA_035250805.1 Pyrinomonadaceae bacterium | reverse complement strand
TATGACCGCTCGATCGAGTATTTCAAGAAATTGATCGAAATGGACCCGAACTACGTGAGAACTCATTTTTACCTCTCAAAGGTCTATAGAGAAAAAAGCATGTTTCTGGAGGCGTTGGAGGAGACCGAAAAAGGCGTCGTGCTTGACGGAGGTAAGGTTGACGACCAGCACAGGGCGGCACTCGTAGCGATCGTAGATGCCAGCAAACGATCGGGGGTGAAGGGGGCCTGGCAGACCACCCTGGAATTCGTAAACGAGGATATTCGAAAAGGTGACCCTCCCAATCCGGTAGATTTGGCCGAGATCTACGCCCGGCTTGGCGATCGAGATAAGGCCTTCGAATGGCTCGAAAAAGTGTTCGAAACCGGCGATGTCGGCGACCTATTACTCAAGGTTAATCCGGGCTGGGACAACCTCCGCGACGATCCGCGATTTGCCGACCTGTTAAAGAGAGCAGGTTTCCCACAATTGGACTTATGAAACGATGCCCAAAATGCGGCGAGACGTATACGGATGAGACACTCAATTTCTGTCTCGAAGACGGCGAGTGGCTTGTCGGCGACGCAGTTACGGACGAACCGCCGACCGCCGTACTTTCTGGTGAGGGTGCGGCAACACGGCCCTGGGTCCCTCACACCGACGACTCGACGCGTCCGACTTCGAGCGCGGAATACATCGTCGGTGAAGTAAAGCGACACAAAGTGGGCGTGTTTGCCGGTACCGTATTTTTGCTTGCAGGCCTCATTGGCGCAGGCTGGTGGATATCCGGAAGGGTAACTACCAAATCAGATCCCGCCCCGCCGCGGGAAAAAAAGTTCGAGCGGCTGACCAGCGGTGGCAAGGTGGGCGATGAACCCATTGTTGGCGGGACCACGATCTCTCCTGACGGAAAGTATGTTGTGTTTTGGACGAACGTCGGGGCCGGTAAGTCCTCGATATGGCTCCGACAGGTTTTGACAAATAGTTTGCAAAGAATTCTAGGCCCGTTTGAAGGCGAGCAGAACGGTTCAACATTTTCGCGAAATGGAGAATTCCTCTATTTCGTAAGTATTGATAAAGCCAATCCTCAGGGTGCGTTGTTTCAAATTCCGCTCCTGGGTAACGTACCGCAGCGCCGCATTCTTGAATGGGTATCTGGCCCGGTGACCTTTTCTCCAGACGAGAAAGAGGTCGCGTTTGTTCGCGAAGATCGGAGCAAAGGAGAGTCTTCGCTGGTAGTGGCAAACGCGGACGGTAGCGGTGAGCCGCGGACTCTGGCCACGCGCAAGTTGCCCGAGTTGTTTTCAATCGGCGGGCCAAGCTGGTCACCAGACGGAAGGGTGATCGCATGCGGAGCGGATACGATCACTGCAAGTGATCAGAGCTCTGTGGTTGAGGTTTCCGCATCAGGCGGCCCCGAACGAGTTATCGCGCAAGCGAAGTGGGCCCATATTGCCAGAGTTTTGTGGCTCCCCGACGGCAGCGGTTTGGTGGCTGATGGATGGGCTTCGCGCGCTATTGGTACGCAGATCTGGCACATATCCTATCCGGAAGGCAGTGTCCGCAGGATCACGAATGATTTGAATGGTTATGGCCAGGTAAGTCTCGGCCTCACTGCGGATGGCAACACGATCGCTACGGTTCAGGAAGATTTTTCGCAGCCTATTTTTGCAGCCTTTCCAAACGAAGATCCGGGGCGGGTGCGACAGATCTCACACGGCAAATATGAGGGAATGATCAGTCTGGATACAACGCGCGATGGCGGGATCGTTTATATCGATTCTACTACCGAGGGTAACGATATCTGGATAATGAACGGTGATGGAAGCGAAAAGGTACAGTTGACTCACGACGAATTCTTAAAATTCTCGGCAAGGGTTTCGCCCGATGGCCGTTACATCGCATTTTCGTCAAATCGATCGGGGAACCCAGATATCTGGCGAATCGATATCGACGGCAGCAACCTGACGCAGATCACGGAAGGGGATGCGTTCGACGACAGACCGGTTTTCTCGTCTGACGGGAAATGGATCGTGTTCGAATCTCTACGATCCGGAAGGTCAACTCTCTGGAAGGTAGCGATTGATGGCGGGCAGCCAGTGCAATTGACCAGCAAGCCCGCAGGAAGCGCCTCAATATCGCCCGATGGAAAGCTCATTGCGTGCATCCTTTTTGATGAAAAATCCGGCTCGGGAACAGCCTTGGGTCTGTTGCCGTTCGACGGCGGCGAATTTGTCAAAACGCTCGATATGCCGGCGACGTTCGCGGGGAGAACCAACCTCACCTGGACGCCTGATGGCCGCGCCATCACCCATGTTGATGTTAAGGATGGGTATCCAAACATTGTCAGCCGGCCGATCGACGGCGGACCCGTAAAACAACTCACGAACTTCAAAGAGCGAGGTTATGCGATCTTCAACTTCGCCTGGACCCGCGACGGAAAGCAGCTTGTTTATTCCCGCGGCCCGTTCACTGCTGACATCGTATTGATAAAGGACTTCAGGTGATCAGGTTCCCTTCTAGGGTAGAATACTGGCTCAGATCATGAAACGGTGCCCGGATTGCGGAAGAGACTATAACGACGATTCGTTGAGCTATTGCCTTGACGACGGATCGGAGCTGCTTTTTGGGCCGGCCTTTGACGACCCCAGGACGGCGATTTTTGAGGCGGATGATCCGACAAGCGAAGCCAGGACACGACCGCAGATACATACTACTAACATCCCGTCGGATCCAGGTTCAACTATCGACAGCGGCTCCCGACCTTTCGACAAACGTCTGCTACTGGCACCGGTCGCCCTCGCGGCGATCGTGCTTGCGGGATTCGCAGGCTATCGGTATCTAAGCTCAACAGGCTCCAAGCAGATCGA
>DATFEW010000051.1:0-20404 GCA_035250805.1 Pyrinomonadaceae bacterium | reverse complement strand
CACGATGACGATCACCAACAGCACCATTTCCGGCAACCGTGGAGGAATTCATAGTATTGCTGACGGCACCGAAACGCTGATTAATACAATAGTCGCGAACAACACCGCCGGAGGGACTTCCCCCGATATTTTCGGGATCATTGAAACGGCCAGCCACAACCTTATTGGCGACGCGGCTTCATCGGGCGGAATCGTGAACGGCGTGAGCGGCAATATTGTAGGCGTTAACCCGTTGATCGGGCCTCTCCAGAACAACGGAGGGCCGACGCTGACGCACGCATTACTGCCGGGATCGCCCGCCATCAACGCCGGCAATAACTGCGTCTTGATCGTAAACGGCTGTGGCGATGGCAACCTGGCCCTGCCTACCGATCAGCGAAGTCTTGGACGAGTCGGAGTTGTAGACATTGGCGCCTTTGAGTTGCAAGCCGAACCGCCCGCAACAAATGTGAGTGTTTCGGGGAGAGTGATCGCATCCAACGGCAGAGGACTGGCAAACGTAACGGTAACGCTTACGGATACTTCTGGCAATCGGAGATCGGCCCAGACAAACCCGTTCGGGTTTTATCAGTTTACGGATGTGGCTGCTCCGGGGACTTGTACATTGACTGCCATTTCGAGACGTTACCAGTTTGATCCGCAGGTCATATCTGTAAACGGTGATGTCACCGACGTGAATTTTGTCGCTCAAGCGCCGTAGACGCGCGCGAGTCCGGAACAAATACTGAAAAGGGCTTGTCGTTAATGGCAGCCCCCTTTTTATTCGACGATCCTAGTACTGGCAGGCGCGGCCATGCGCAGTTTTTACGTATTTTCTTGACGCCCGTAGGGTATAACGGCTATTTTGTAACAGGAAGTTCACCCAAGACTTTCTGACTTCTGACTCTCAACATTACTAGACATCGATCCGGCTCCGTCTGACCGCCTCCGGGCGCGAGAACCCGACGCTGGAGTAAGCCACGTTACTGAGCCCTTTGCGGCCATTGGCCATTTTATGCGCGTAACCGTTCGCAAATCTGTACCAGGGCGGGACGTCAATACATAAGAATTCAAGGAGCTAAAACATTGAGAAAAGTTACATGGATCATGTTTATAACGCTCGCGGTTCTTCCGATGCTTGTTAAGACCGGAAACGCCCAGGTGCCCGATGTTCCGAATTTAGGAAACTTCGAGGCGATCGACCGGGATGAAAATATTATCTATTTCATCAACGTGAAAAATGCCGTGTGGAAAGAGTCGATCGTGACGCTGGATGTAATGGGCGCAAACTATCGGATGGAGGCCGGCGGCGTCAGATTTGCCTTGAACAATATCGCGTATATCGTCACTACGTACCGAATCGACTGCGGTAAGCGAACCGGAACGCGATTGCGAGATAAGGGCAAATGGCCAAGATCCGACGGAACAGTTGAAACGATCAACGAGACCTTCGAAAACTCCTCGATGGAAAAACCAGGCAAAAGCCGCAGATTGCATATCGCGATCGAGTCAGTTTGCAAAGGTACCCTACGTGACGCCACGGTCGCGATCCTGGTATTGCCCTAGCCGCCGCTCAGGGTACGTCTGTGTAGAGCTTCGCTTCATCGGACGGAAAGCTAAAACCCACTCTTGCGGCCATCTTGACCTCGGGCGCGAAGAATCTTAATATCTAGAACTTCACGCCGGAGTGGCGAAATTGGTATACGCACCAGACTCAAAATCTGGCGGGAGCAATCCCATGTCGGTTCGAGTCCGACCTCCGGCACCAAAAATCAGTGTTCAGTTGTCGGTGGTCGGTTGTCAGCAAGACAAGGGCCGCCGATCCTGTTTTAAGACTTCCTTCCGGAAACAACTGATAACTGATAACTGATAACGAAAAGTGAAACTTGAGGATTTTGACTACCTGCTACCGGAAGACCTGATCGCGGCGGTGCCGCCAGAGCGTCGGGAGGCGTCGCGAATGCTGTGCGTTGATCGCACTGCGGAGACTATCGAAGATAGTTTTTTTTCAACTTTTCCGGCGAGTCTACGCGAAGGCGATGTGCTGGTGCTGAACAACACGAAGGTGTTTCCCGCAAGGCTTTATGCGAGATCGGAGACGGGGGCGAATGTCGAGATGCTGCTGCAGGAAGAGATCGAGCCAAATGTCTGGACAGCATTGGCGAAACCTGCAAGGCGTCTGCAACCGGGAAAGGTACTGGATCTCGGTTCCGGCATTACGTGCGAAGTGATCGAGCGAAACGAGGGGTCGATACGGATCAGCTTCGATGAGTCAGTTGACGTTTGGAACGCCCTTGAGCACATTGGTTCAACACCGCTGCCGCATTACATCGAGCGTCCGGAGGGCGAGGATGCCAGCGACCGCGACCGGTATCAAACGATCTTTGCCAAAGAGCGTGGCGCCATCGCCGCGCCCACCGCCGGCCTGCACTTTACCGATGAAATACTACGCTCGATCGGCGACAGCGGCGTGAAGGTCGTCGAAATAACGCTGCACGTCGGATATGGGACTTTCGAACCCGTGCGCGTCGACGATCTCACTAAGCATAAAGTCCTCCCGGAGCGATATGAGGTTTCAGAGGAAACCGCTTCGGAGCTAAATGAATCACATAAACGTGGCGGTCGTGTCGTGGCGGTAGGAACTACGACAACAAGGGTGTTGGAAACAATTGTTAACGAAAACGGCGAGTTTACCGCGGGAAAAGGACGAACATCACTAACGATAATCCCGGGTTACAGCTTCAAAACGGTCGATGCGATGCTGACGAATTTTCATCTGCCGAAGAGCTCGCTGCTGATTTTGGTTTCCACATTTGCGGGCCACGAACTTATAATGAATGCATACAGACATGCGGTTAGGTCCGGCTACAGGTTTTATAGCTACGGCGACTGCATGTTTATCGAATAGAGCATGGCCGTTTTTCAGACGATCAGAAATCTATTGGTTCCGTTTGCACACGCTGAACCCGACGTCGTGGTGCCGGCGCCGTGGACCACTTACGAAGTAAAACCATTAACTATCAAACATCTTGATGAACTGCTTCGTCTAAATCTCCGCTGCTTCCGAAACGGTGAGAATTACAACAAGCACACGTTCAAATATCTTCTCACCCAGCCGCATGCACTTGGCTACATGGCGACAACGGCTGCCGGTGACATCGTTGGATTTGTCCTGGTGGTGAGAAACGACGACGGGACTGCGCATATAACCACAGTAGGTGTCGCACCCGAACACCGTCGCCGCGGTATTGCCGAAAGCCTGATAGAGCAGGTGGACGAAGCGTTGAAGCTCAGAGAGATCTCCACCGTCGTCCTTGAAGTCCGGGTCAGCAACTTCGCGGCGCAGAATCTTTACCGCCGTGCGGGCTACTCTGTTGTCCAACGAATGCAGCGTTACTACCACAATGGCGAGGACGGCTTTTTAATGATGAAATCGCTCGTCTGAACGTCATGCCGCTTCCAAGGATCTATCCGATCACCGATACAAAGATCTCCGGCATTTCACATTTAGAACAAGTAAGCGCCCTGCTAGACGGCGGCGCCCGGTTCATACAGATCCGGGACAAAGATATGAGTTCGCGCGAGCTTTTCGGTGTTGTCGAAGAATGTCAGGCGTTCGCCCGCGAATATGATGGGATCATCATCGTAAACGACCGGGTGGATATCGCAATGGCCCTGGGGTCCGACGGAGTTCATCTCGGACAGGATGATCTTCCTCCCGCGGAGGCGCGGAAACTGCTTGGTAATGACGTGATCCTCGGGTTTTCCACGCACTCCGTCGAGCAGGCGATCGAAGCTATCAAGCTTCCGGTCAACTACATCGCCGCCGGACCGATCTTTCCAACCGGATCAAAAGCGGATCATGAACCGCCGATCGGCCTCGGAGGATTGGAAAGAATTCGAAAGGCTATAGGCGATTTTCCCCTGGTCGCAATTGGTGGTGTCGGGCTGGAAAATTGCCGCGAGGTGCTTTCAGCGGGCGCCGACTCGGCCGCAATGATCTCTTCATTGGTGTCAAAACCAGGTGAGATCGCCCGTCGCATCCACCGCGCGCAGGATATTGCCTTAGGGTGTTTAACATAGCACAAAAAGTGTTTGCATTTGGCCAATGAATCAGTAATAATAATCTTGGCTTTGGTCAGGACCTTCACTATAAAATCCTCTCTTTTTGACCCATCATACTAACCTTCCCCGGGCCTTAGGAGCACTTCACATAAAATGAGTCTGCTGGACGTCGCACCCATAATCGAACAGATGCTTGCGGTTTCTGACAACGTCAGCGACCTCAATTTTTCGTGCGGGCAAACGCCGCAGATCGAGATCAACGGCTCACTATTTCCGGTGACACCGCTTGGACTCGGGCGCCTTTCGGCATATCAAACGGAGATGATCGCGATGGCGATCCTCCGTGATAACGCCGAAGCGGCGGTCCAACTCGCGAAAAATCGCACTGCGGACCTAAGCTATGCTCTGCCCGGCAAATGCAGGTTCCGCGTAAACATCTTTCAGCAACGCAATACCTATTCGATCGTAATGCGCGTCATTCCGACCGACATCCCAAGCTTCGGGTCACTCAACCTGCCGCCGCAGCTCGCGGAGATCTGTAATCTCAGAAACGGAGTTGTGTTATTGACCGGTCCTACCGGCTCAGGAAAAAGCTCAACGCTCGCGGCGATCATCGATGAGATCAACGACAAAAAGAGTTACCACATCGTGACCATCGAGGATCCGATCGAATTCCTGCACAATCACAAGAAGTGCACGATCAACCAGCGCGAGGTCGGAGCAGATACACGGGATTTTGCATCGGCACTCCGAGCAGCGCTTCGCCAGGCGCCGAAAGTCATCCTTGTTGGTGAGATGCGAGACCTTGAAACGGCGGAGATCGCGCTTGAAGCGGCCGAAACGGGCCATCTGGTCCTTTCCACGCTTCACACCATCGACGCATCGAAAACGATCGACCGCATCATCGGCCTTTATCCGAAGAATGAGGAACGGATCATTCGTACCCGTCTTGCCCAAACCTTTCGATATATAGTGTCGCAACGTCTTATACCGCGTGGAGACGGCAAAGGCCGGATCGCGGCGGTCGAGGTCCTGAAATCGAATCCGCGAACTCGTGAATACATCGAGAAAGGCGAAAGCGAAGGAAAAACATTACTTGACGCGATCCGCGATGGCGAGATAGACGGAATGCAGGATTTCGATTCGGTGATCCGAAAGCTGATCGAGGACAAGGTGATCTCGCTCGAAGACGGACTTTCGTACGCGACCAACCAGAACAATCTGCTTCTGCAGCTCAAGGGCCTCTCTTCGACCGAGGATTATCTTCACGGAAAGAATACGAAATCGGCCGTAGAGCCGATCGCGCCAATGGCACCCGCTCCGAAGGCGCCGGCATCGTCCGTTCTGGACATGATGGAATAGAAAACGATGATCATTCGATGTGACAACTGCTCAGTTTCGCTTCAGCTGGACGAATCGAAAGTTCCGAACGGAAATTTCACCGTCCGCTGCCCGCGGTGCCAAAACATGCTAAGGGCGAATCGCGACGTCAACGGCAACATCTCTCCTTCCGTCCGGCAGCTTGAAGCGAACCAACCCGCTCCTGCTGCGGCTGGGACAGAGCAGTTTGCCGCTAAGGAGTCTGATTTCGAGATCAACAATGCGATGCGTTCGCTATTATCGGCCCTGCAAACGGGCGGGAACAAGCTTGACGCTAACGATGACTCAGGTGAGAAGCCGCGACGGATTCTTTTGTGCCTGGGCGAGAAACGCGACGCTGTGGCTACCCTCCTAACCGATGCCGGATACAAGGTTTATATCGCCCAAACACCGGCGCAGGCGAACGAACGACTTCGCGACGGCAAGACAGAGATCGTTCTGTTTTCGCCGGATTTTGCTCCCGAATATGGCGGAGCGGCGGTGCTTCAGCAAAAGTCGAACGCTATGTACTCGGCTGAGCGACGCCGACTGTTCCTTGTTTCGCTTGAAGACGGCGGAACTACCATGAACGCTCACGAAGCATTTGTTCGCAACATAAACTTGATCATCAATACAGCGGACATCCCGCAATTGCCCCTGATACTCAACCGGGCCATACACGATTTCAATGGCCTTTATCACTACCTGAATCGGGGGCTTGGAGCCGAACCGATCTAAGAGCGAGTGAGGAGAAACGAAATTCGGCAAGGACAAAAACTTGCCGAATGATTGTAGGGGCAGGGCTCCGCCCGGCCGATCTGCTTTTCCCGGGCAAAAATCCGCGGGCAGCCGACAAAGCTGCCCCTACAAACCCCAAATTTGATCTACCGTGTGGCTAGCTCGCAGACAAGCATCTCGATCTGACGGCGAGAGCCCGAAGATCCACCACCCCCAACCGACGTCTTGATAGCTAGATCCGCCGCCGCGATCCGCTCAAGCCCATTGGCCAGCCTATCTGCGTACGCAGACCGGGCGGACTGACGTTTTAGCTCCTCACGATACCTCCAGCCGAGCGTTCCGATCAGGGCCACCGGTTCTTCGCCGTCGTCCAGGACTTTTTCAAGGGCAGCGATCGCTTCTTCTTTTCGGCCGGCGACAAGATGTTCTGCGAAGCCTGAGAAGGTGAGCTCGCTAGTGTCGCGAACGAGAGAATCAACGAGTTCAACGTCAACCGTTTTCTGCGGCATCGCCGCCGTGCAGAGCTTATGTACTTCAGTCGTGGCCCGGCGAACATCACACCCGACAAGTTCGACCAATCGACGAAGTCCGGCTGGTTCGATAGTAAACCCCGCTTTGTTAAATGCGTCCTGTGCCCATTTACGTATTTCGCGGTCGTCAAGTGGGCAAAACTCGACCGCGGCAGGATGCGATTTGAGGAGTTTGCCGAGCTTGCGATTTCCGTTCAGCTCATCGGCGACAAAGATCACTATCGAGCTTGGGCACGGGTTCGCAAGATATGCTTGCACGGCAGCTTCGCAATCCTCCTTCAGCGTATCTTTCATCGAGGACGTCGTGACGCGGACCTCCGTGATCCGAACGACGCGACGGGCGGCCATCATTGGAAGTTGGTTAGCCGCGGCGAGCGCCGTTGTGATGTTTTCCGGAATGTTAAGACTGAATTGGTCGTCGTTGAAGTCGCGAAACTCACCCTCGCTAAACGCAAATTCGGTGATCGTCTTCGCGGCATTGTCCCTTAAGAAAGTCTCGTCACCGTACAGAACGTAGACAGGAGCAAATTCACGCTTACGCAGCTGTTGCTTGAGTTGCTCTCGCGAAATTGGCATCTATTTCTCGTCCTTTACTCCAAGACCATTTACGAATGCAGACACAACGGATTCGGAGAATGCGCGGGCGATGCGGTCGACCGCCGGGTCTTCTTCGTTGAAGAACGAACGCGGATCTTCGGAGAACTCGAACGAATCGCGAAATGTATAATTCTGGTTGTCGTAGAGGATCTTGTTTTCCCTCAGGTCGCGGATCGTCACCGCGCAAACGATCGTGACCTCATAAACGCGGGCACGGCCTTCGCGGTCGAGAAGCACGCCGCTGAAGCCGAAATCACGGATGTTGCCTTCGATAACGGCATCGGCGCCAACGATGCTGCTACGGACCTTAAGTCCGCTGCCCCGGCGGATGACCTCACGGATCACGGCGTCGGTAAAGCGGGACTCGATGCGATAACGTATACCCCTCGCTTCGAATTGAAACGTCGGCACCGCGACGGTCTTTATGTGCTTTGGCAGGCCCGAATTGGTCACCGGCTTGTAGCAGTCGGTAAAGCCCGAAACAAGAAAGAACAAAACGACAAGCGATACAAAACGTAAATACTTCATGGGTGTTTAGACGATCTTCGAAAATACCAGATGCCCAGGATAGCTATTCCGAGATAGAGAAATAATCCCGAGATGATGGCGATTACGACAGGGTTCCAAGACCGGCTTACAGTGTGGATGCCAAAGCTGATCGATTGACCCCCTCTCGCGCCGCCGGAAATCTGTACCGCTCTGAGCCCTGTCTCACCATCTTTTTCGATGCGATATACGGGGTCCTCAAAGCGCGCGCCTACAGGTATGGTGGTGACAAAATTGTGTGAAAGCAGTTCTGTCGAAGTGAACAACTTCTTTTCTCTCAAGGCTTGCTTAAACTCTTCTTCGGTGAGGCGGCTGGCAAATTGTTCATACTCGCGGCCAGGGATAGCGAACAGCCTGCCGATTCGCATTGCGCCGGCACGGCCCGAAGCACTGACCAAAGTCGGAGTCCCAGCCACGATCTTTATTTCCTCGACCTTCATCGGCGATTCGAGGAAAAATCTATAGCCGGAAAGATCGTCCGACGTTTCGAGAACGAGATTCGCCGATTGCCGAACATACCCGGGGTCGGGCGGAACATCAGCGACCACCGGCAGGAAAATCAGCGCCAGAAGCGCAAATAAGATCGCTGTTTTCTTCATTTCGTTACGCTAGATCTTAAAGCGGTGATGATCTTGATCGTTTCGACCGTCTCCTTTACATCGTGGACGCGTACGATCTTTGCTCCGTTCCAGACCGCGACCGCCGCTGTAACGAGCGAACCCGTGAGGCGTTCGTCCGTCGGCACATCACCCAAAAGCTTGCCGATGAACGACTTTCGCGACGTTCCTACAAGAAAGGGAAAGCTTTCAAATTCGTTTACGAGTTTATCAAGTTTCGCGATCAGCTCTAAGTTCTGCACAGGTGTTTTGCCGAAGCCGATGCCGACGTCCAGCACGATCCGTTCACGTTCTACGCCAGCTTTTTCCGCGGATGCCATCGCTCGTTCAAAATCGGTACGTACCTCGTCGACAATATTCTCGACCGGCGGCTGCGAATGCATCGTTCCAAAGTCGCCACGTGAATGCATCAGTACCAAACCCGTCTCGTGTCTCGCGGCCACGTCTGCGATCAGCCTATCAAAACGCAGACCCGAAATGTCATTCATGATCTCGGCCCCTGCACCAACCGCCGCTTCGGCGACTTCAGACTTGCTCGTGTCGACCGAGACCGGGACGTCAAAGTGTTTCGCGATCTCTTCGATCACGGGCGCCACACGCCGGGTTTCCTCATCGACGGAAACTCTGACGCTCCCGGGCCGGGTCGATTCGCCGCCGATGTCGATGATGTCAGCTCCCTCGGCGATCATCTGCTCGGCTCGTTTTAGAGCTGCGTCAACCGAATCGAATCTGCCGCCGTCGGAAAAGCTGTCCGGCGTGACATTCAGGATTCCCATTACCAGGGGACGGTCGAGCGGGATCTTGCGTCGCGAAGTTTGCCAATACTTCATCAAGGCAAAAGTAAAAAGTAAAAAGGCAAAAGTAAAGGATGCTCCTACTTTTGCCTTTTTACTTTTTACTTTTTACTTTGCCTAAGCCGTCGCCGGATTGTTCGGTGTTATCGGCGGGAGGATCGGTTTCTTAAAGCGTTCTTTGACCTCTTCGGTTTCCGGAGTGCCGCTTTCATCAGAAGATTTAGCCACAGACTGAGGCGAATCTACCGGAAGGCCCGCGATCACGCGCTTCATCTGCTCAAGGTCGAGCGATTCATGCTCGAGAAGAGCCTCTACAAGACGGTCCATCGCCTCTCGATTGTCCTCAAGGATCTTTGTCGCCCGGTCGTATTGTTCCCCAACGATCCGTTTAACTTCCTGGTCGATGCGGATCGCGGTATCTTCCGAAAAGTCGCGGTGCTGGGCGATCTCACGTCCAAGGAAGATCTGCTCTTCCTTCTTGCCATAGGCGAGCGGTCCGAGATCGGACATTCCGTATTGGCAAACCATAGCGCGTGCAAGCTCGGTCGCTTTTTCGATGTCGTTCGAAGCACCAGTCGTAACTCGTCCGATGAAAAGTTCTTCGGCAATCCGTCCGCCCATCGCACTGCAGATCATCGCCTGAAGCTCTTCTTTCGTCCGGCCAAGAACATCCTGCTCAGGCAGGAAGAACGTAACGCCTAGCGCGCGGCCTCGCGGAACGATGGTAACCTTGTGGACCGGATCGCTTTCGGGGATATTCATCCCAACAAGCGCATGCCCGGCCTCGTGGATCGCCGTCAGGCGACGCTCTTTATCCGTCATCACCATCGAGCGTCGTTCGGGCCCCATCAGGACCTTGTCCTTCGCAAATTCGAGATCATGAAGCGTAACGACCTTCTTGTTCTGACGAGCAGCGATCAAGGCCGCCTCATTCACAAGATTCGCTAGATCTGCACCGGTAAAACCGGGCGTGCCGCGGGCGATTATGTTGACGTTTACGCCTTCGTCGAGTGGGATCTTACGTGTGTGCACCTTCAGAATACCTTCACGGCCGCGTACGTCCGGATACGAAACCACGACCTGACGGTCAAATCGTCCGGGCCGCAGAAGTGCCGGGTCGAGTACGTCAGGGCGGTTCGTTGAGGCCATCAGAATAACGCCGTCGTTCGACTCGAAGCCGTCCATTTCGACCAGCAACTGGTTGAGCGTTTGCTCACGCTCGTCGTGTCCGCCACCCAGGCCGGCACCGCGATGGCGACCGACCGCATCGATCTCATCGATAAAGATTATGCACGGTGCGTTTTTCTTACCCTGCTCGAACAGGTCACGAACGCGGGAAGCACCGACGCCGACGAACATCTCCACAAAGTCCGAGCCGGAGATCGAGAAGAACGGCACGTTCGCCTCGCCGGCCACTGCTTTCGCAAGCAAGGTCTTGCCAGTTCCGGGCGGGCCCATCATCAGGACTCCCTTCGGGATCTTGCCGCCGAGCTTTTGAAATTTTTGCGGGTCCTTCAGAAATTCGATTATTTCCTGAAGCTCTTCTTTGGGCTCATCGACGCCGGCAACATCCTTGAACGTCACGCGTTTCTGTTGATTATTCAAAAGCTTAGCCTTGGACTTTCCAAAGCTGAGGGCCTTGTTGCCGCCGGCCTGCATTTGTCGAAGCGTGAATGCCAGGAAACCGATCAGCAGCAGGAACGGCAACGCCTGGATCAGGATCAGCCAGCCGAGGCCACTCGATGCGGGTTCTTCGGTTGTTTTGATCACGGCTGCCGATCCGGCATTCGCCTGGTTGAAGTCGTCGATCTTTTTAAGAAGATTTGCGCGAGTGGCGTCGCTGCCGATGGTGGTGACAAACTTGTTGCCGTTCACATCCGTGAAATCGACAGCCGATTGCTTGAATGCAGCTTCCTTGAACTCCTTGTTCTCGATCCGCGTCGAGGCAACGTCGATCGGCAACTCCTGCGGCGCCTTCGTCTGCTTGCCCTGCAGATACCAAACAAAGAGCAGTGCCCCCGAAATTATCGTCAACCAAAGAAAAACCTGTCTTGCCTTAGAATTCAATTAAAGCCTCCAATACGCTTTCATCCGAAAAGGATGTTCACCATTGCGGTTTGATGAAAGTTCCCTAAACGCGGTTGTTTGAAAACGCCCCTACCGCGCAAGGCGTCAATTATCAAGTTTAAGCGTGCGGTACCTCAATTTTCAAGCTTTATATGCCGGAAAGCAAGCCGTCCGCCATGCCTTATGACCGTATCCCCGCCCGGAAGCTCCACCACACGCCCGCTTTTAGGGCTATTGACCAAACGAGCCACCGCCTCGATATGTTTCAACTGCAGTCCACGGGTGCTCCCACGATGCTCTCGGAGCCATACCCGAAGCTGCAAATAAAGCTCAGTTTTCGAAAGATCCGTGAGGTCCGCCAATTTAATAGACCCTTCGATGGTCGCAATTTTGCCGTCGTTTTCGGGCTCAATTAGCTCGGCCGTGCGGGCTAGGGTCTCGACAATGTTCGGATTTATTTCGGCAAGCAGGGGTATCACCGACTTGCGGATCCGGACTCGGGTAAACCGGAGATCCTCGTTCATCGTGTCGAGCCGAAAATCGACTCCGCACTCGCCACAGAAGCTTTCCGTATCCGCGCGTTTTGTCCACCCGAGAAGCGGACGTACCAGCCGGACGGTCGACCATCTCTCGAGCGGCCTGATCTTTTGAATTCCGACAAGGCCGTCCGCACCGGTTCCGCGGACCAGGTTCATCAAGATGGTCTCAGCCTGATCGTTCATCGTGTGTGCTGTGAGAACGAGTTTGCTGTTATTCTCGTCGGCCACCTTTGCGAGGAACTTATATCTTTCGTTTCGGGCCCGCTCTTCGAGATTGGAACTGCCTTTGAGCGCACCTTTTCCGGAACTAAATGCGAAACCAAGACCGCGGGCTAATTCGCTAACGAACCTTTCGTCCCCGTCGCTTTCGATGCCGCGGAGCTTGTGATTGAAATGTGCAGCAATGAATTTATGTTCGAGCTTTTTTCGTTCCTTTAGATCGGAAAGAGCTAGGAGCAGCGCGGTTGAGTCAGCACCGCCGGAAACGGCGACGATCACGCTCTCACCTTCGAAAGGAAGCTGCAGCTGCCGCCATTCGGTGATCAGACCTCGGACGAATTTGTGCACGAAAGAAGTTTAGCCACGAATTTCACGAATTGCACTCATCTCCGAAAACAAATTAATGTCATTCGTTAATTTGTGGCTAACTTTCCCGGAATGCGGCGCGTTTTTGGATCAGCACCGAGCAGCGGCCCGTGCAGACCAGTTTGCCTTTATCGTTCGTAATATCGATCTGCCAAACGTTTAGCGTCCTACCAGGATATACGGTTTTCGCCTCGACGGTGATCATGCCTTTGCTCACTGAACGAAGGTGATTGGCATTGATCTCAATGCCGACCGGAGTGAATTTTGTTAGATCGACTCCGGCGACCGTCCCGACAGATGCCGCGGTTTCGCAAAGGTAAAGTGAAACTCCGCCATTCATAATACCGACGTATTGATGTACCTTTGGCGTGACCTCCATTGTCAGCACGACACGCTCTGGTGTCGCTTCTACGATCTTTACACCGAGAAACTGCATCAGCTCGTTCTCCGCGGTTTGCCTGATCAGCTCTTCCTTGTCCATCTATCTTGATTCGAGCGACTGCTTTGCGTCGTTCAACGCCTCGTTTACGCGGCTCGGTGACGTTCCGCCCGTCTGCGACTTGCTTGCGAGAGCACTCTGGAGGCTCAAGGCGTCGAACACTTCGCGATCGAGCTCACCGCTGAACGCTTGAAGTTCCTCGAACGGCATTTCATGAAGTTCCCGACCTGTTTCAATGCCGTGGAGTACGATCTTACCGGCCGCTTCGTGCGCAGTGCGGAAAGGAACACCTTTCTTTACCAGATGATCTGCGAGTTCGGTCGCGTTCAAATAACCCTTGGTAGCAGCTTCGCGGGTTTTGGATTCATTAACGGAAATGTTCTTGACGACGATCGCGGCGACATTGAGACACGAGCGAACCGTACTGACGGTATCGAACACGGCTTCTTTGTCTTCCTGCATATCTTTGTTATAGGCGAGCGGCAGGCCTTTCATCGTGGTGAGTAGCGCCGTCTGATGGCCGAAAACGCGGCCGGCCTTTCCGCGGATCAATTCGAGGGCGTCTGGGTTTTTCTTTTGCGGCATCAGGCTTGAGCCGGTGGAGACAGCATCGCTCAAAGTAACGAATCCGAACTCGGTTGAACAATAAAGGATCAGGTCCTCGGCCATTCTTGAAAGGTGGACCATAACGAGCGAACACGCCGCAACGAATTCGATCGCGAAATCGCGGTCGGAAACAGCGTCGAGGCTGTTTGCTGAAACACCATCGAAATCAAGCTCTTCCGCAATGGCTTCACGATCGACAGAGAAGCTGGTACCGGCAAGTGCCCCTGAGCCTAAAGGCAATATATTGATACGTTTACGAGCATCCTTCAGCCGGCTGACGTCGCGCGAAAGCATCTCGAAATACGCGAGGCACCAGTGTGCCCAAAGTATCGGCTGAGCTCGTTGAAGATGCGTGTATCCAGGTATCACGGCCGAGAAATGACGTTCAGCGACGGCAATTAACTCATGCTGCAGTTTGCGAATGCTTTCGGTAAACTCGTTGATCTCATCGCGCATCCACAGACGAAACGCGGTCGCCACCTGATCGTTGCGGCTGCGTCCAGTATGGAGTTTTTTTGCTGCATCGCCGATCAGCTCGACAAGTCTTGTCTCAATAAATTCGTGAACGTCCTCGGCTTCGGAGGTTAGGTAGTCCGGATCGCCGGCTACGAGTTCAAGAATTGTACTCAACCCACTCGTGATCGCATCCGCCTCGTCAGCGGTCAGAACCTCTGCACGGCGTAAGCCAGTAGCGTAGGCGATGCTCGCACGGACATCTGCTTCAAGTAGACGCATATCGAAATCAAACGATCGATTGAATGCAGCGAAAGTTTCGTCTGCCTTTCCGGTGAACCGGCCGCCCCAGAGTTTGGTAGAGTTTGCCATCCCTTTGCGTTCTTTGCGCCTTTGCGTGAGAATGATTTTCACGCAAACATGCGAAGTTCGCAAAGCGTGAGGATGATCTCGGGCCGATATTTCTATGGAAAAAAAGATCAAAAAGGTGGTGCTTGCGTACTCCGGGGGGCTCGATACCTCCGCAATGCTGCTTTGGATCAAGGAAAAGTACAACTGTGAGGTCGTCTGTTATTGCGCCGATGTTGGGCAGGGAGAAGAGCTGAGCGGGCTCGAGGGAAAGGCGAAGGCGACTGGCGCATCGAAACTTTATGTCGAGGACCTTCGGGAAGAATTTGTAAAGGATTTTGTCTGGACCGCTGTTAAAGCAAATGCACTCTACGAAGGTGTGTACCTCCTCGGTACCTCGCTGGCGCGGCCTGTGATCGCAAGGAAACAGATCGAGATCGCACAAAAAGAAGGCGCTGACGCCGTCGCCCACGGCGCGACCGGAAAAGGAAACGACCAGGTTCGTTTTGAGTTGACCTATTACGCGCTGCAGCCGGATATCAAAGTGATCGCTCCGTGGCGTGAGTGGGAATTCAAAGGCCGCTCGGATCTGATGGCGTACTGCGTGAAACATGATATTCCGATCACCGCGAGCGCCGAAAAGCCTTACTCAACGGATCGGAACCTGATGCATATCTCGTATGAAGGTGGCATCCTCGAAGATCCGTGGAACGCCCCGCCGGAGAATATCTTTTTACTGACCAAGTCACCTGAAAATGCGGCCGACAAAGCGCAGGAGATCACGCTGACTTTTCAAAAAGGCGAGCCTATAGCGATCGATGGTGAGAAATATGGGGCAGTTGATATGCTCTCAAAGCTAAACTTCATTGGCGGAGACCACGGCATCGGTCGTGTGGACCTGGTCGAGAACCGGTTCGTCGGAATGAAGTCGCGCGGGGTGTACGAGACACCGGGCGTGACTATTTTAATGGCGGCACACCGCGCGCTCGAATCGATAACGATGGACCGTGAAGTCACCCGACTGCGAGATTCACTCGGTACGAAGTTCGCCGAATCGGTCTACTACGGCTTCTGGTTCGCACCGGAATTCGAAATACTTCGTTCGTTGATCGATCAGACCCAGGAAACCGTTTCGGGGGAGGTACGGTTAAAACTCTACAAAGGTAACGCGATCGTCACCGGCCGCAGGTCGCCTAACTCGCTTTATAAGGAACGCATCGCCACCTTTGAGGATGACGCCGGAGCATACGACCAGCATGACGCCGAAGGGTTTATAAAGCTGCAGGCGTTGAGATTAAGATTGAGGAACATGGAATGAACTGTTTGGCATGTGGGAGCAGCGCGCTCGTTAGCGGGACGCTGCTCGATACGAACGGCGGCAAGACCGTCTTTAAGCTTGAAAAGGCCTCGCTCTGGACAACAATGTTCGGGTTCGGAGGTGGATCTCGCAAAGTTCGTGCGTACGGCTGCATCCACTGCCAACATCTGCAGCTTGCTGTCGATTTTAGCGAAAAAGACAAGCAACGTTATCAGCAATTCGAAGGCGAGCAGCCGGGTGTATTGGAGCGTATAAACGAAGAGCCGGGGAAAATGAAAGAATAAACTAGGCCGCAAAATCGTCACCTCTAGGCCAGACATGAAACGAGTATTGTTGATCAGCGCTCACCCGGATGATATGGAGATCGGAATGGGCGGGACCGTCGCAAAGATGACGGAGGCCGGCGACGAGATCCTCTCCGTGGTCATTACAGACGGCAGGCGTGCGCCCGATCCCTCGTCAATGGGCCCGCAGAAAATGGCCGCACTCAGGAAAGGAGAAAGCGAAAGGGCTGCAAACGTGTTAGGGATATCCCAGACGAAATTCTTTAACTTTGAATCAGTGGCATCGGACGCAAGTTGTCGGGAGGCGAACGCAAAATTGGTCGTAGTCATGAATGAGTTTCAACCAGAAGAGATCTACACGCTCCATCCTGATCTTGACCGCCATCCGTCGCACCGAGCGGCCGGCCGAATCTGCCTTGACGCGCTAAAGGCAAACAATTCGAACATCAGTGTGTGGGCGTACGAAGTTTGGGGCTTGTTCCCAAAATGGGACCGGCTTGAAAACATAACCGATCAAATGGAAAGAAAACTGGCGGCGATCGACGAACACAAGTCACAGATCGCTGCGATACCTTATGCTGACGGTATCGCGGGCCTTAACCGGTGGAGGGCCGTGTTCGCCGACCCGCACCAATCCAAGCCCCCGGGGGAGTACGCCGAGGTATTTATTAAGCTGAAATAGCTATCTATGCTCATCATCATAAATCGGACTTACGAACAAACGAGTCTCCAGGCCGCGAGGATCGTAGCTAACGAAGTTCGTAACAATCCCCGGACCGTGCTCGGACTGGCAACGGGAAAGTCACCGCAGGCGCTTTATCAGGAGTTGATCCGGCTTCACCGTGAGGACGGCCTGGACTTCGCTGGTGTTACGACCTTCAACCTCGATGAATATGTGGGAATCCCTAAAGAACATCCGCAAAGTTTTCACCGCCAGATCCATAATAGTTTTCTGGATCACATTAATATCAAACCCGGAAACATTCATGTACCTAATGGTTCCGCGACAGACTTTGAAAAGAATTGTGAAGAGTATGAACAGGCGATTCATGATGCAGGCGGGATAGACTTGCAGATCCTTGGGATAGGAAGAACGGGACACATCGCGTTTAACGAGCCTATCTCCAGCCTCGTATCGCGTACGCGTTTGAAGACGCTTTCCACTGAGACCATTCAAGACAATAAGAGCAAAAGCGATGACATCCCGACGGTGGCTATCACGATGGGGATCGGAACGATTTTGGAAGCCAGACAGATGTTGTTATTAGCGTCCGGCAGCGTGAAGGCCGAGGCGATCGCAAAGGCAATCGAAGGCCCGCTCACGGCGTCAGTGAGTGCTTCAGCCCTGCAATTACATCCCGATGTCAGAGTGCTGTTGGACGAGGACGCGGCGGCGACACTCGCCCATCGCGACTACTACGATCGCGTCATCGAACAAACGGCAAAATTCTCCCCGGAGCGTCTCGGCCGGCTATGAGCGAAACTGATCATGAATTAATACTTGGCGTTGAGGGCGGCGGCTCGAAAACCGATTGGATTTTGGTTCGCAATGCGAAGGAATCGCCCCGGATCGTCGAAAGCGGCAAGTTGCCTGCCGGGAATTTCATACTCCTCGGCGAGCGAGAATTGCGCGACCTGCTTTCGCAACTGCCAGGCAATGTTCAAAGCGTCGGCGTATTCCTTGCGGGCTGCAAAACCGAAGGCGACCGTGCCCGCTTGCGCGCAATATGTGAAAGCGTCTGGCCGAATACAAATATCGCCGTAGGCAGCGATCGCGACTCCGGCTTTGCCGCGGCATTCGGTGACAAGGACGGCATCGCCGTTATCAGCGGGAGCGGTTCTGCCATTACGGGCCGAAAGGACGGCAAGATCGAAAAAGCAGGCGGAAGCGGTCATTTGCTTGGTGACGGCGGCGGGGGATATACGCTCGCGTTGGAAGCTCTCAGACAGGTCCTGAGGACCTATGACCTGGCACACACGGTGACGCGATCTGCACAAGAGATCCTTCGTGCACTGATGTTGAATCGAATGGAAGACCTCATCGAGTGGACGCAAACCGCGGACAAGACCGCCGTGGCATCCCTCTCACCGGTTGTCTTCACGGCCGCCGAACTCGGCAGCAAGGAGATGATGAGCGTGCTAAGGGCAGGTGCGGAGTCGCTTGCAAAATATACCGCCTCGGTCGCAAAGTGGCTTGATTTCGAACGGCCGGACGTTCGGCTCCAAGGCGGGATCTTTCTCAATCAGCCGCTCTACGTCGAGCTTTACCGTGAGGCGCTTGATTCTATTCTCCAAACATCTTCAGTCGACCCGTGCGACACGTTAGGAGCGATCGGGGCAGCACATCTGGCGGCGTCCGAAACAGCGCCGTTCGATGTAAAGGAGGTTTATGTTCCGCCAGATCAACAGGGCATTGAAGAACTTGGGCGTGCGACAACCGAACAGATCAATCCTCGCTCGTTAGGTATAGATAGGATGTCCTCTGTGGAAATGGTCGACCTTTTTGTCGCTGAAGAAGACCAGATTGCCAGAGCAATTGCGTCGCAGCGCCCTGAGATCGCCAATGCGATCGATCTTGTTGCGACTGCTTTTCAAAACGATGGCCGGCTATTCTATATCGGAGCGGGAACGAGCGGCCGCCTTGGAACGCTCGACGCAAGCGAGATACCTCCGACTTTCGGTGAACCGCCGCATCGCGTTCAGGCAATCATTGCAGGTGGCGTGAACGCACTTCACTCGAGTGTCGAAGGTGCCGAAGACAACGTTGGCCAGGGCAAGCTCGCGGTCACTGAACGCGGCGTGACGGCGAATGATGTGGTTTGCGGGATCACCGCCAGCGGGCGGACGCCTTTCGTACTTGCCGGCTTGCGACAGGCAAAAGAGATCGGGGCCAAAACGATCTTGCTAACGTGTAATCCCGACCGCAGCGGCAAGGGTGACTTTGACGTTGAGATCGATCTGCCGACGGGCCCGGAGTTGATCACCGGTTCGACACGGCTGAAGGCGGGGACCGCGACAAAGGTCACGCTTAACATGCTTTCGACCTGTGCTCTAGTGCTTGCCGGGCGCACGAAGGGTAATTTGATGGTCGGAATGAGGGCGACCAATTCGAAACTTCGCAACCGGGCAATTTCAATGGTGTGTCGTTTAAATAACGTTTCTTCAAAGGAAGCCGAGGAACAATTGAGAAAAGCGAAATGGAATATTTCGGTCGCTTTGAACGATCGATCTCATGAATAGACAAGGAGCATTCATATGGGAAATACCGTCAAATTACACCGAGTCTTAAAGGCACCGGCAGAAAGGATCTATAAAGCGTTTCTCGACCCGGATGCGATGGCCAAATGGCTTCCGCCGAACGGCTTTACAGGAAAGGTCCATGAAATGGATGCAACGGTGGGGGGCAAATACAAAATGTCGTTCACAAATTTCAGCAACGGCCAGAGCCATTCGTTCGGCGGTGAGTATTTGGAGCTGGTCCCGAGCAAGCGTATTAAAAACACGGATAGTTTTGACGACCCGAATTTGCCAGGCGAAATGATCACTACTGTCGACCTTCGAGAAACGCCCGTCGGTACCGAGATCAACGTTGTCCAGGAAGGAATACCCGAAGCCATCCCGGCTGAGGCGTGTTACCTCGGGTGGCAGGAATCGCTAACGCTTCTTGCTCAGTTGGTCGAAGCGGAGATCCCATCTGAATAGGGTCGCGGAAGTCGATTGCGCAAAAACCGAAAAAGGGCGTATTCTTAGTTATGTTCAGAGTCCAGCTAACTCGCTTTCTCAGAAACCTCGGAATTCGCCGTTACGTCTGACTTCGCAGCTCTTCTCTGGAAAATAAAGGAGAAAACTATGAGTGGTCTTACTATTACCAACCGTCAGGTACAGGGCATTGTGATCGTCGATCTCGATGGGAAGGTCGCGCTCGGGGAAACGAACAGTCAGCTTCACGAAGCGCTACGCCAGCTTGTGTCCGAAGGCAAGAGGAATGTAATTCTTAACCTGGCAAAGGTATCGACGATAGATTCGAGCGGACTAGGCGAGATCGTTGCGGGATATTCGACCCTTCGCGCCGCAGGTGGTACCTTGAAGCTGATCAATATGCCGAAACGCGTTACGGACTTAATGACGATCACGAAGCTCTACACCGTGTTCGACGTATATGATACTGAAGCCGAGGGAATTGCGAGTTTTGAGAGAGCTGACGAACCAGAAAAACCATTGGCCGAGGCCAAAGCAACCAGTACGCTGCTCTGATGACGGATTCGATTGTATTGGTTGGGGCGACCGGATCTCGTCCCAACCGCTAGCCTAAGAATCCGCGAAACTTTTCCTGCGTCGCCGAATAATTTGGAAACAGCTTTGCCAGGTCTTTCGCGCCGAAATGTCTAAATGCAGCTTCGGCAAAGACATCGCGGAAATCCGTGGTGACGTCCAGGTCGCGGCCTTCGTAGAGCATGTCGCTTCTTAGCCCGCGAAAATCTCCATAGACCTTCCCGCCCTTAACTGGGTTTCCAAGGATCAACATCGAATTGCCGTGACC
>DATFEW010000050.1:0-5874 GCA_035250805.1 Pyrinomonadaceae bacterium | reverse complement strand
GACGAGCTATACAGAGTGCGAAACTTTCACGCTTCCTTTCAAAAGGGCCGCTGGTCGGCGTTGATAAACTCGGGCTTGCAGTATCTGACCCACGGTTTGGCTTGGGGCTTTATGCCGAGAGAGCATCACGTCCCGGGATTCGAGCGAATGCAGAAACTGAAAAATCGCCGGCAGAGTGATGGACGCTACGAGGATCTTCAATTCGATAAAGAGCTGACGTTCGATAAGGTGACCGACGTGTTCTACGGTGCCGTCGCTCACGATGAAGACCAGCCTTCGCATCTGCACGTGCTCGATACTGAGATCTGTGCGACCCGTTGCGTCGAGGAGTACGACAATCCGTGCCAACGCTTCTGCCCGGCTGCGGTCTACGAAATGGAGGAACGCAACGGCCGGAAGGAACTCAAAGTAAACTTCTCAAACTGTGTGCACTGCAAGACATGCGATATTGCTGATCCCTACCAGATCATCAACTGGGTCACACCCGAAGGCGGCGGCGGACCGAACTATAAGGGAATGTGACCAATGGAAAAGTGAAAATGGACAATGGAGAATCAAATTACTGTCCAGTTCTCCCACTGTTCGTTTGAATACCGACTAATATTTCCGAACCGCCTATACTTCCTATGAAAGAACCAAGGAGGGAATTATGGCGATCATTAATAAAGACGAGGTCAAAGGGAAATTCGAACAAGGAAAGGGCACCGTTAAGGACAAGGCCGGAGAGTTGACAGGTAACGAACGGCTCGAAGCGGAGGGCGAAGCCGAGCATGCGAAAGGCGATGTGAGGGAAGGCTGGGGGAAGGTCAAACGGAATGTCTCGAACGCCGTTGAAGACGTAGCTGACGCTATCAACGACTAGTTATGTGGATCATAAACACCGAAACATTGAATCACTTTTTCTACATCTGTTTGATTCAACTGCACGAAAAAAGGCCGCTCTGATGGGGCGGCCTCTTCCGTTTATATTTACTTAATTATTTCTTCTTGGCAGCAGCGGCCTTCTTTTCTTCCTCTTCGTTCGCATCCGTAAATGCAAAGTTCACGCGGCGTTCCGCAAGCTCACGCATCGCAACACGTGTCGGCTTACTCTTACGGATGTCGATGTCCGTGCGTGAGAGAGCTCCGCGTTGAAGCTGTTTGCTGCGTTGAGCCGCGAGGATGATCATCCGGTATTTCGAATCAATATCCGGCGGATCTATGATCTCTTCTTCAAAATCTCCAACCTGATCGTTGACGTCGTCGGCCATAAATGCGGTTTTCTCCATGAGGTAGGGTGTTTAACTCCCGAAACTATCTAGGATATCCTGAACCGCGCCCTTTTGTCTATCCCTATGCTGCCTTTCTGCGACTATAATAGCGGCCAGCTTTCTTGCGGCTGCCGCGACCTGGTCGTTGATTATTATGTAGTCGAAGTTCTCATATTGCCTGATCTCGTCCCGGGAATTGCGAAGCCGAAGCTCCAGATCCTCGTGATTCTCGGTCGCCCTCGAAGTGAGCCGGGCTTTCAGAACATCAAACGAAGGCGGCATTATGAAAACACTCACCGCAGCTGGCAATTTTTCCATCACTTGTAAGGCACCCTGAACGTCGATCTCGAGTATCACGTCCAAGCCTTCGTTCGTCATACGTTCGGTTTGTTTCCGCGTCGTGCCGTATAGATTCCCGTGCACCTCTGCATATTCGAGAAAACTGTCGTTGGCTATTTCTTCCTCAAACTGACGCTTCGTTACGAAATGATAGTGACGTCCTTCCTCCTCCCCAAAACGCGGAGGCCGCGTAGTAAAGGAGACGGAGTAGCCTACGTCCGGCACCGCATCGAGCACTTCTTTGATGATCGTACCCTTGCCGCCGCCTGAGGGAGAGCTAATTATTATTAAATTTCCTTTCACCGGTATATTCGCTATTCGACATTTTGAACCTGCTCGCGAATTTTCTCAATCTCGCTTTTTACCTGCAATCCGTTCTCTTTTACCGTCATGTTGTTTGTCTTTGACGTGATCGTGTTAGCTTCGCGGTTCAGCTCTTGCGTAAGAAAATCGAGTCGTTTTCCAATCTCTTTTTCGTCGTCCATGATCGTGCGAAATTGGACGATGTGGGTGCGAAGCCGGGCTATCTCTTCGGAAATATCGGACCGATCGGCGAGATACGCAACTTCCTGTGAGAGGCGGCCCTGGTCGATCTCGATCTGTGACTCGCTCTTTGCCAGAAGTTCGCCGATCCGTTTCGTAAGGCGTTGGCGGTACTCCTCGCTAATGTCCCCTGCTTCCTTTTCGATAAGGTCAACGTGCAGCGCGATGTTGGAAAGGCGATCGGTCAATTCTTTCTTGAGCATTTCGCCCTCTTTCGAGCGCATATCAGTAAGGTCATCAAGCGCTGCGGCCGTAGCACGTTCAACCGCTGCCATAAATTCATCGTCGACGTCGTCTTTTTTTGTCAAAAGGACGTTCGGCAATCGGGCAATCACGTTGATGTCGAGCTGGCCGTCGATACCAAAATCCGACTGCATTTCATTTAACGCGTGCAGATAGCCGGAAATAACAGGCCTATTCAGTTCGTACGAGATCTGCTGGGTGCGGTCATATTGAATACTGACATCCACGCGACCACGCGCAACCCGGGATCCGATCAATTTTTTCAGCGGTGCTTCAAGGGGCTGAAGTTCGCCTCCCAGCTTCAGCACAACATCGAGAAATCTGTTGTTCACGGTCTTAATATCGACCGAGATCTCAAAATCTTCGCCGGCTGCAGTTCCTCGCCCAAAACCTGTCATTGAATTCATATTTGCGTTCCCCAGGGTGGCTGTAAAAATCTGTATTATGCATCACTGAATGCACATCCGGTTAATGAATATTTCTCTTTACACGTCTTCAGCGTGCCTGTTATCATTCACCGAGCCTATTCCGGCTCCGTACCCGATAAAATTGGAGATTTTACATTATGTCAGTTGATGCAAAAGCTGAGATCGTCATTGAACGTCCGCGTTCCGAGGTTGCGAAAATAATGTTCGACCCGAAATGCGACAAGCTCTGGATCGGGGGCCTGACCAATGTCTTTCCACTTAGCAGCGGTTTGCTTAAGACTGGATCGCGTGTAACGCGCGACGGCAACTTTCACGGGCGTCAATATTCGGCCCAGGTGCTTGTCGTAAAGGACGATCCCGAAAAGATGCTCGAACTAACTTCCGATGAACCCTTTGAGCTAAAGACAAGATACGAGCTGGAGGACGTAGACGGCGGAACGCGGGTCAGGCTTCGCATACAGGGAGTCGTCGACCACCAATACAAAATGCCACCGGCGGCGTTTGCAAAACTGGTTGGCGAAGCGCTTAGTGAAGATCTTAAGAAACTCAAGCGTCACGCCGAAATGTAAACCGCTATGTGGCCTTAAGCCCCAGGTCGCTTTCCTCGAACTGCAGCTCGTAAAGCTTTCTGTATTTACCGTTCCGAGCCAGCAGCTCGTGATGAGAACCTTCTTCGACAATCTCTCCTTTCGCCATGACGACTATCTTGTCGGCCCGTCTTATGGTTGATAACCTGTGGGCGATCACTACGGACGTTTTACCCTGCATTAGGTTTGCGAGTGCTTTCTGGACCAACGCTTCTGACTCCGTGTCCAATGCTGATGTTGCTTCGTCCAGAATAAGGACCGGAGCATTTTTCAGAACCGCCCTCGCGATCGCGATGCGCTGACGTTGGCCTCCCGAAAGGAAGACTCCTCGTTCTCCAACCACTGTATCGTAGCCTTCCGGCAGCTCCGCGATAAATCCATCAGCGTAAGCTGTTCTCGCGGCGTTGATAATATCTTCGTCTGAGGCGTCTGGCTTGCCGTAGCTGATGTTGTAGCGGATCGTGTCGTTGAATAAGACGGTTTCCTGAGTAACGAGTCCGATCTGGCGGCGAAGGCTGGAGATCTTGGCGTCCCGAAGATCGATCCCATCCCACCAGATCTCACCTGATATCGGATCGTAAAGCCGCTGGATCAATCTGATAAGACTGGACTTTCCGCCCCCGCTCTCGCCGACAAGCGCGATCATAGAGCCTTTGGGTATTTCAAGGTTTATCGAGCTAAGGATGGGCTTCTCTCGTTTGTCGTATCTGAACGATACATCGCGAATCTTGATTTCGCTCCGGAGCGCTGAAAGCTCTCGAGCCGATACGGGCTCGATGAGCTTTTCCTGCTCATCTAAAACCGACCAAACGTCCTTTGCGGCCGCAAAAGCCTTGGATAGTTCGTTATGCTGCCGGGAAAGCTTTCGGATCGGGTCGAAGCTGCGAAACAGGAAAACCAGAAAGGTAAAGAACTCGGCCGCGACCATCCGGCCGGCGTTTATCTCGCGCAGTCCAAAGAACAGAAGCACGACCAGGGCAACGTAACCGATAAACTCCAACGCCGGCGGAGCGATCGAGGCGATCCGTCCCGTCCGCATATTTGCCCGCGCGATCAGGCCGGCGACGTTGCGGAAGCGGCCCATTTCACGTTTTTCTGCTTCGTACGCCTTTACGATCGTCTGATTCGCAAGCGTTTCCTGCGCAACATCCGTCAACTGCTTGTTTCCCTCGATCGACTGAGACGAGAACCTACGAAAAAGGCGGCTGAATCGAACTGTGATCACCGCAACTATCGGGCCCATGATCAGTGCGCCCAACATCAGTCTCCAGCTCAGATAGAAGCCGGCCGTCAGAAAAGCGGCGAGTACTATCGATTCACGAAAAACGTCCCTGAGGTTATGCGACACCGCACTTTCGATAGCGGCGCAGCTAACTACCAAACGTGAGACAAGAAAATTTGTACGGTGGCGTTCAAAGAACGTCGCCGACTGTTCGAGAAGATGATCGTAAAGTTCTGTTCTGAGTTGGAGGACGGCTTTTTGTCCGATCCTCGCCATCAGAAACGATGAAATAAACTCCGAGATTCCCTTAAGGATCGTAAATGTGATCAAGAGGCTCGAGATCACCAGCCAGCCTTGGAACCAATTATCGATCGGGATCCGGAGATCAAAGGGGATCCTCGGTGGTGGTGAAGTTTCTGGTTGAAACTGATAAAAGATAGGTTCAAGTAAAAAGACCGTTGCGGCCTCAAAAGCGGCTACACCGAACATCGCGACGACCGCGAGGGCGAATGACGGCCAATAAGGCCGTACGTATGTTAAAAGGCGGCGGAAATCCTGCATCCAACTGTAAGTATCTGAATATACTTTACGTTGCGACGCAAGCAAATACTGCTAGATCCAAAATTTGCAACGGATACTTAGGATGTGGCATCTTTCTTGAAGTACTGCTTGAACGGAGAAATAGCCATGAAAATTGCAAGATTTTGTTCAAGGGCCCTTGTCCTGTTTGTTTTCGTTTGTTGCATTCAGTCTGCATTTGGCCAGGCTGCTGATATAGCTCGTCGAACTACCGCGATCACCTACCCGCTTGATGATCAGATCAATGTACAGTTCCAGGGAACCAAGCGGTTTCCGAAGATGCATGGCTCCGCAAAGGTAAAGCGAACCAGCAAAACTGGTACGAAGATCGACCTTTCGGTAAGCGATATGCCGCGTCCGCTCGACCTGGGTGCAGGATATGCAACATATGTGTTATGGGCCGTTTCCCCCGAGGGGCAGATAGACCGGCTCGGTGAGATAAAGCGCCGTGGGTTTTTCGAGTTCAGTACCAAGATCAGCGTGACGACGCCGATGCAAACATTTGCGCTGCTAGTAACTGCAGAACCTCATTTTCTGGTCACGCGTCCCAGCCAGATGATAATGCTCGAGAACATCAGCGCAGCCACCGAACAGGGTACGTCGGTCCGAACAATTTCGGCGGCTCATTACTTCGGCAACTCGAGCGATTATTTTCGCGATCCTCGAACTCCGGAAATAGCGGA
>DATFEW010000049.1:0-3216 GCA_035250805.1 Pyrinomonadaceae bacterium | reverse complement strand
TCGCAGTGCCGGAAGACAAGCGGCGCCTTCCGGTGCGCAGAAGATGCCGGTGGTGGCTCCGATCTCGGCGACCGCATTGACGAGCTCCGCATCCGTAACCGCTACTGCGGTGCCGCCGGACGCCCTTATGGCGTCGAGTATAAGAAAATCACCGATGGCTTTAGGTACACGCAGACCCGAGGCGACCGTCGAGGCATCTTCGAATTCATCAGCAAACCGTTCGCCCTTCTCAAAGGCCCGGACGATCGGCGCGCATGTCGAAGATTGAACTGAAATCATCCGCGGCCGTTTTGCACCGATCCAGCCCATCGCCTGCATTTCGTCGAACGCCTTCCACATTCCGATCAAACCCGTTCCGCCGCCCGTCGGGTAGATGATCACATCGGGCATCAAGTTCGGAGTTCCAGCTTTAGCTGGCCCGCCGCCTGCTGAAGCAGGTACTCCAAACGATAGCTGTTCCACAAGCTCGTACCCCATCGTCTTTTTACCTTCGACGCGGTAGGGCTCCTTTAGGGTTGAGAGATCGAACCAGCCCTCGTCCTGTTTGCGCTCGGCGACGATCTTCCCGCAATCCGTGATAAGCCCGTCTATCAACGTGACGTTCGCACCGGTTTGACGGCATTCGACGACGTTCGCAACCGGCGTGTCGGACGGCATAAAGATGTACGCGGCCATCCCCGCCCGCGCGGCGTATGCGGCCATTGCCCCGGCGGCATTCCCTGCAGATGGGACTGCCACTTTCTTCACTCCGAGCTCCTTTGCCATCGAGATCGCGGCCGTCATCCCACGGGCCTTGAAGCTTTGAGTAGGATTCTGCCCTTCGTCCTTGATGAACAGATCCAATTTGATCGGGAGTGTATTCGCGAGTTTGTCGACATTGAGCAGCGGCGTCCAGCCCTCACCGAATGAAACGACGTTGTTCCAGTCTTCGACGGGCAAAACTTCGCGGTATCGCCAAAGTGACGATTCGCGCGAAATAAGCGAATCCTTTGTCAGCGACCGGGCTGCTTTCTCAAGGTCGTAGCGGACAAGCAAGGGTTTCCCGCATTCCAGACAGAGGTTTTGCAATACGCCAGGCTCGTGCCGCAAGCCGCAAAGTGCGCACTCGAGATGTGTGACATTCATATTGTTCGGAGTTCCCGCTTCAGCGGGCGGTTTCTGCTTGCACAATACGCCAACTGAAGTTGGAACTCCAAACCTATCTTTGCAGCATGGGTTTCAACTCTTTGTAGATGTTCTCCATCATCTTGCGGGTTCCGTGAGCGTTCGGATGGATGCCGTCAGCCTGATTCAATTCCCTGTCCAGGGCGACACCGTCGAGCAGGAACGGAACGTATTCCACATCGTGTTTTTCCGCGAGGTCGGGAAACACGTCGGAAAAGGCACGCTGGTACGCGGGCCCCATTGTCGGCGGTGCGATCATACCGCAGAGCAGGACCTCCACATTTTTCGCCTTTGCTTTTTCGATTATCCGGTCCAGATTATCCTTCATCCTTTCGGGCGGAACTCCGCGCAGGAGGTCATTCGCACCGAGTTCAAGGATCAGGATCTGTGCGTTGTCGGTCTCTAGCGTCCAGTCTATACGCTCGACGCCCCCGAGAGATGTGTCACCGGAAACGCCCGCATTTACTACTTCATAATCGTAGCCGTCGGCTTTGAGTTTTTGCTGGAGGAGGTACGGATAAGATTCGATCTCTTCAAGGCCAAAGCCCGCCGTAAGGCTGTCACCAAAAGCGATTATCTTTGGCCGTGCCGCGGTCTCCTTGGGCGGCACCAGCGGTTTGGAATCGACATCGATTCCAACGCCGTTTTGCACAGTGCAGGAAGCAGCGGCGGCAATTATGGAGAGTATTACAAGGCAAAAGAACGTACGCACCATACAAAGGTTCGATGCAGATTATGCAGCCTGGGTTGAAATTGTTCGCGAACTTCCGCCCGATCGGTGCGTATCAATTCCCGAATTAGCCGTGTAGGGGTTAAATTCGTACAAGGCAATCATTTATGATCGAGATCAAAAACGTCACGAAAACAGTACGGTCGGGTACCGAGGATCTTACGATCCTTTCGGACGTGACGATCGATATTCCGGAAGGCCAGTTCGTGGCGTTGACAGGAGCATCGGGCAGCGGAAAATCCACTCTGCTCGGCTTGATAGCCGGCCTCGACGCGCCTTCGAGCGGAAGCATCTTTATCGACGGCGGCGATATTACCACCATGAGCGAAGATGAACTGGCGGACATTCGCAGCCAAAAGATCGGTTTTGTATTTCAATCGTTTCACCTTATCCCGAGCCTGACCGCATTTGAGAACATTCTGATACCGCTCGAGATCCGCGGCAATGGACACGCGAGATCCAGGGCCAATAAGCTGCTCGCAGACGTGGACCTGACGAACCGGGGCCACCACTATCCGGCCGAGCTTTCAGGCGGGGAGCAACAGCGGGTTGCGATCGCGCGTGCATTCGCCAATTCGCCTAAGATCCTGCTTGCCGACGAGCCGACCGGAAATCTCGATTCAAAGAACGGCCGGCATATTTTGGATCTGATGACGGATCTTCACAGGCAAAACCACGTGACACTCGTGCTCGTGACGCACGATATCGAGTTGGCAAAAATGGCACAACGGCAGATCGTGTTAAAGGATGGTCGCGTAATTGCAGATGAAATTAACCGCAGAGTCACAGAGACAACGAGAGAAAAGCAAGTAGACGGCGAGGAACTCAGTTTTCCGTAAATTTCTCTGTGCCTCTGTGTCTCTGTGGTGAAAATACTGAATGAGATTTATCTTCAATTTGACGCGGCGCGAGATCCGCTCATCCTGGCGACGGCTGTTGTTTTTCTTTTTATGCATTGCTCTGGGTGTGGGATCGGTCGTCGCTCTTCGATCGCTGATACAAAATGTGACGCGTGCGGTTGGCACTGACGCCCGTGCCTTGATGACCGCTGACTTCGAAGTTAGCTCGACCAGTGACTTTTCCCCCTCCGATCTGGCAAAGATCGACTCGGTCGTCCGCAATTCCGGAACCATTGAAGATCGGAATGAAACGATCACGACATCGTCAATGGCACGGCCCGTCGATTCGGCGAACGAAAACGTCCGGATAGTCGAACTAAAGGGCATTGAACCGCCATTTCCCCTCGTGGGGAATTTTCAGCTTGAAAACGGAAAGCCATTCGATTTTGCGCTTCTCGAAGATCAGGGCGCTGTCGTAGCTCG
>DATFEW010000045.1:0-3215 GCA_035250805.1 Pyrinomonadaceae bacterium | reverse complement strand
AACGAGTTTCCCGTAAGCAAGTTGCGGAGTCTCGCCTGGACCATCGCACGCAGGTTCCCCGGTGTGTGATGATGAAAATCCATCACCTTCACCGGCGCACCCTCGTGCAAAATAACCATCCCTTTTCTAATATCATTTGCTGAAATTGCCATAAAACGAAGTCAAATCCCTAAGCTATAAATGCGTGTATTTTCAAAACGGCTAGTCTATTCCTGCGGAGGGCGTTTGTCTAGCGCGCGATACGGCAGCGGCTTTGGCTCTTCGCCTTCCTTGGGCGGCTGCTTTTTCAGCATCGTGTAGATGCTCACGATCTGATCGATCCATTCTTTCGCTTCGGCGTGATCGGGATCATGCTTCAGAGCGCGCCGGTAGTCGCCGATCGCCGAGGCATACTGCCTGGCTTGGGTTAGAGCAAATCCCCGCTCGAAATACGCTTGCGCCAACACCTTTTGAGCCTCCTCTTCTTCGGATGCTGCCTTCAGCGCTTTTTCGGCATCAGCGATCGCCTTGTCATACTTTGTTGTGTCGATAGGGTCGCCGCTCTGGGTCCATCTTCCGGCTGTCTTCGAATTCGCAGGGGGTTGATTTTCAGTAGTATGGGCTGTAACGTTCTGAAACTTTTCGTCGCGAAGAGGCTCATTGGATGCGGTTGACTCGGAACGTGAGGTTGCCCCGCATGCGACCGTGAATGCGACAAGTGCCACTAGAAGATATTTCATGATTCAAAACCGTCAAGGTAAAGCTGAACTCCGAACTACTAATTCTTATCGATATATGGCCGGGCCTGGACGATATAGATCCTTCCTGCCATGATGCCCCATTCAATATCCTGTGGTTTCCTGCCGAATACCGATTGGATTCGTGTCGCAGCAGCAGCGAGCGACCGGGCCTGTATGTCGTTTAAGACACGCCCTGACCGGTCGGCGCATTTGTCTGTAGTGACGCGTAGGTCGCCGGCTTGGTCAAACGCGAGAGCATTTTTTTGGTCGGAAAGCGTCATCACGGCAACCGAGTTCGACGTTTGGCTGAACAGAAGCTGCTCTGGAATTCCGGTGTTGTTCACAACATTAGAATTGTGTCCGCAAACCGCGCTGATATAAACCGCGTTCTTGGTGTCAGGGTCGAATGGATCTTTAGTGATCATTACGCCCCCCTTTGTCATATCGATCCCGAGCTGGATCAGGGCGGACATATGCACGTCGGTCTGGCTGACGTAATTCCGTACCCGCGCTTCATATGCCTCAAATTTCCATAACGACGCCCAAACTTTCTTGATCGCGTCGATGAGCTTCTCGGCCTCGCGTACATTCGCAACGCTGGAATACAAACCGGCCCCGCTGAAATTCGGAAGGTCTTCCGCGTTCGAAGAACTCCGAACGAAAACCGGTCTGGAGCCAAGCTGTGTTCGCCAACGCGCAATCACTTCGTCACGCAGTGCTTTATCGAAGGGCGCCTTTTGGATTTCGTCCCGAAACTGCTCAAGCTTCGCCTTTCGAATCCTGGGGTTGTGAACAAACTCGAGGTCTTCCATCATCAAGCGGATCTTATTGTTGAATCCGTTGGCTTTCATGAATGCGTCATACCAATAAAAAGGGATCGAGAAACCGTTAGGAACGATGATCCCCGGCACCTTTGCATTTAGGATCTCACCTTGGCTCGCTGCCTTGGAACCGTAAATAACACTGTCTTTTGCACGCATTTCACGAAGGCCAGCTAGCCGTTTCACTTTTAAATTAACGGGCGGTACTTGCTGATCAGGCGATTTGAAATCCGTTTTGAGTTTTTCGATATCGACCGGCGTGAACTTGTAGTCCGTCATCGTGGCATCAAGCTGCCAGACGAAAGTGTCCTTATCGCGGAATAGCTTGTCAGCGTCCTTAATATAGACGTTCGGCACGTTCCATCCTTTTGCAAGAATGTTGATGTGCGACAACGGCGACGACGGCTTTGCAACGATAATGCCGCGCACCGGCGGCAGCGTGATCGGCAATTCTTTCAATATCAGTATCTCGTTATCGCCTATCTCAACGGTGTCGTCGAGCTTATCGATGATGTGTATTCGGCCGACCGCTTTACCCGGATTTAGCGCGAGATATTCCTGGTTCTTGTTGATGTCGCTTTGAAGGACGCGCTCGATCCCCAACGCCGCGGAGAGATCCTCCTGACGGATCGAGTTCGGCTTGTACGCTACGGCGGAAAAGAAATTCGTATTGATCACTTCGTTCGCTTTTTTGATCAATTCCGCGGGCGCGAGGTCGCCTTCCCAAAGCTCCCAGGTAAACTTATCGACCGTTCGCTGCCACGCGATAGTGCCAACGATAAACCGACGGTCGGTGTCTATATAGATCGGTTTGAAAACATCCGCCCCGCGCGGAACAAGATATGTCGCAAGCAGAAAATCTTTGTGAAATCGAAACCGCTGCGAATTAACGAAATAGACCTTGTTTTTGGCACGCCGGTCGATCACGAACATCACGTGCGGCAGGGAATAGGGCGTGTTTTGATGATATGTCCGTGCGATCGAATCGAACTCCTCCCGTGACGAAACCCTCAGCAATGAATTCTTTTTCGAATCCGGCTTGTCCGGTCTTGATCCGACAGGTTCACGGGTCGGAGAAGGCTTGCGGCCCATCTGCGCCGAAGTGTCGACCGCTAAGAATGCGAAACAAGACAAAACAAAAAATCGAATTAATAACGATTTAACGTCCATCAGATAACAACACCATTTTTCAAATGCTGCGAGTATATAGTTTTTCGCAGAGCATCCAGTTCACCTTCACTCTCTACCGAAACGCCGAGATCGTGATATACACCGTCCGCGATCGAATAGACCCACCCGTGAACGGTGACGTCCTGGCCGCGTTCCCACGCATTTCGGATGATCGTGGTTTCGCCCGCATTTACCACCTGTTCGATGACGTTAAGCTCGCACAATTTGTCCAGACGGGCGTTGTCATCGACGATCGCGCTCAGTTCGCCATCGTACCGCCGCATCATATCCTGGATGTGCCGAAGCCAGTTGTCGATCAGGCCAAATCGCGAATCGTTCATCGCTGCCATCACCCCGCCGCAGCCATAATGCCCGCAAACAATGATGTGTTTCACCTTTAGTACGTCTACGCCAAACTGCATCACTGAAAGGCAGTTCATATCCGAATAGATCACGAGATTCGCGATGTTTCGGTGCACAAACAATTCGCCGGGCTGCATGTTCA
>DATFEW010000044.1:0-17655 GCA_035250805.1 Pyrinomonadaceae bacterium | reverse complement strand
GTTCGATCTCGGCGGAATTACCATCTACGCGGCGTTTACGGCAAAGCAGATACAGGTTAATACACCTGTAGCCGATGATGTTTTCTCTATCGATAACTGAATGATCTAAATGCAAATCGGCTTTTCTTCCACCAATCGATAGTTTTTGTAATACCCTCTTCGAGACCAACGAGTTTTTCATAACCGAACCACTCACGCGCTCGCGAATTGTCAGCCTGGGAATGCTTAACGTCGCCCTTGCGTGGAGCTTCGTAGATCGGCAGCACATCATCTCGACCCGTGACCTTCTTCATCACCTCGAAAAGTTCATTCAGCGAAACACGTTCGCCGTTAGCGACGTTGGCAACTCCTCCGAGACCAAAGGTTGTCTGTGCCGCCTTTATGTTCGCGTCTGTGATATTCGAAATGTAAGTGAAATCGCGTGTTTGTTCACCGTTTCCGTAGATCACCGGCCGCTCACCGGTCATAAGAGCATCAATAAAACGGGAAACGACACCCGAATACTGAGACGAGGGGTTCTGGCGCGGGCCGAAGACGTTGAAGTAACGAAGTGAAAGAGTTTCAAGTCCGTAAACCTGATGGAACACGCTGCAATAGTATTCGCCTACCAGCTTGGCGGCGGAATATGGTGATAAGGGCTCGGGGCACATCGTCTCGACCTTCGGCAGCACTTCCTGGTCACCGTAAGCCGAACTTGAGGCGGCGTAGATAAAACGGCGAACACCGGCCTTCTTTGATGCAAGGAGGAGATTAAAGGTCCCATTTACGCACGCATCGTGAGTTTCCTGTGGGTCGTCTACGGACCGTGGCACACTCGGCAACGCCGCCTCGTGGAATACGATCTCGACGTCTTCGATCGCTTTGCTCAATGACGACGAATCGTTAAGATCGCCTTCGATGAAATCGAAATCGCCCGAGATCTCCTCCAGATTTTCGCGAAACCCGGTAACGAGATTATCGATGATCACTACCTTAGCACCCTGGCGGATCAGCTCATCGGAAAGATTAGATCCGATAAATCCGGCCCCGCCGGTGACAAGGACTCTCGAGGTAAATGCCATTTGCTGTTGATCGTCCGCTAGCGTCCGACACCGATGTACTCGAATCCGAGAGCCCTGACGTCAGCAGGCTCATAGATATTCCTGAGATCTGCGATTTTCGGTGTCTTTAGCAAACTCTTTACCTTGCACAGATCAAGCGCACGAAACTGGTTCCATTCCGTAACTATCACCATTGCGTCCGCCCCTTTAACGGCTCCATATTCGTCATCGGCATACTCGATGCCATTGATAAAATGCTTTGCCTCATCCATTGCGACCGGGTCAAATGCCGATACTGTCGCTCCTTTTTCGATCAATTTGTGAACTATGTCGATCGCCGGGGACTCTCGCATATCATCGGTTTCGGGTTTAAACGATAAACCAAGAATGCCGATGCGCTTACCCTTCAGATCGCCGACGAGCTGCTCGATCTTCGGGATCATTGCGTCGCGTTGGCGCTCGTTCGCATCAATAACCGCATCAACGATCCGTGTTTCCACGTTGTACTTGTCCGCAACCGTGGTTAGGGCCCTCGTATCTTTAGGGAAACAGGAGCCCCCATATCCGGGACCCGGATGCAAAAATTTGCGCCCGATACGGTTGTCCATTCCCATACCGCGCGCGACGTCGTGCACGTCGCATCCGATCGCATCGCAAAGATTTGCGATCTCGTTGATGAAAGTGATCTTAGTTGCGAGAAAGGCGTTAGCAGCGTATTTGATCAGCTCTGCTGCTTCGAGGGAAGTTATCACTATTGGGGTTTCGATCAAATAGAGCGGTCGATAAAGGTCCTTCATCACCGCGATCGCCTTCGCCTCGTTGCTGCCGATGACGACCCGATCGGGTCGCATAAAATCTTCAATAGCTGCTCCCTCGCGTAAAAACTCAGGGTTTGAGGCCACGCCGAAATCCGTTTTTGTTTTCAGGTTTGCAGTGACGAATTCTTTAAGCCACTTGCCGGTTCCAACCGGGACTGTAGATTTCGTGACCAGGACCTTGTAGTCGTCGATCGCCTCGGCCACTTCTTTCGCCGCCTGTTCATAATAGATCATGTCGGGCGAGCCGTCTGCTTTTGGAGGGGTCCCCACGGCGAAGATCACGACCTTTGCATCGCGGACCGCAGCCGCAAGCTGAGTTGTGAAGTGTAGCCGGCCATCACGCTCGTTTTTTTCGACTATCTGATCAAGGCCGGGCTCGTAAATTGGAATGATCCCTTGTTTTAGTTTTTCGATCTTCGACTCATCAACGTCTACGCAGGTCACATCGACCCCGAATTCTGAGAAGCACGCCCCGGTCACTAATCCAACATAACCGGTCCCAATAACCGCAATTTTCATAAGGCACTGATCGCCCGGCCAAGCACTCGGGGCCGACCACTAAACAAAATAATACGGGCCACATTGTAAAAACATGACCCGTAAAGAATCGAAAAATCAATATTATCTATCCGCCGTTTGTGGCGCCTTCCTGACCGTTCGTAGGCACAACCGGACTAATTATGATCACTTCGCCTCCGATATCGTTATCATCGTCGTTCAGGAAAAGCGTTGCCAACACAACTCCAGCAACCGCAGCCCAAACCCACCAGCCGCCAACCCGAACCGGCGGTGCCGAATCCGGACGCAAGCAAGGCCTGCAGCCTGTTTGCGAAAGATTACCGGCCGTCGCCGAGGTGCCCGCCGCTACCTGACGGTCCATCGTGCCTTCACGCATCGTGACAACACCGACTGCCGTATCGACGTGCGTGTGCGAACACTCTACCTCGACAAGGAAGATGTCTGCCTGACCGGCATCGGCAATAACGGTTGCGTCCTTTGTCGTGATCGTAGCCGGGACCCCAGGGGCATTCGCGACTCTTGCTTTTCCGGCAGACAGGATACCGACTATCCCTGAAGTTGAAAAATTTAAGACCAAATTCGAGTCAGCCAAAACTTCGACCCGCCCGGTTTTACCCAAACTGATCACTGCGCTCGAATTGGCGCCAGTCACGATCGTACTGCCGGAAACGATGGTCGAATTCGAGATAGCTGGCTGGCCGTTTACTGTTACCTGACCAGTAACGGAGATCTCACCCGTTACGTCTTGCGGAACCGCCAGAACTACCAATGAATAGACACAAAGCACCGCGACGGCTGTAGACGACGTGATAATTTTACGAAAACAATTGTTGCCGAGCATTTGATCTAATTTCCTCCTGTAACAATCCCAATAAACCACGGTATTGTTTAATATTTAAGGCATTTGCAGTATCGAAACAAAGAGCGTGCCCTATACTTTAGTCATAAGGCGATATTCAGATCAAGGCCTTCGAAACCAAAACACCAAGCCAATCAATCTTTTACACGAATCGGCACGTGTTGTCAATCAAAACGACGAAGCCGCTTGAAACAAAGAAAATCCAGCTAAATTACCGCGTCTCTGAACTTAGTGAATACGTTATATCATAGTTTGATTTATTAACAAAGCTATTTCTTGCCCTCGAAAAGGAATTTTGTTTTAATCTCTTCGTCGTTAAACTAAACATTTTATTAAGGAAACAGGATGATCCGAAACGGAACTTATGTACCCTTCCTGGCCTTGCTTCTCGCTTCCTGCGGCCGTCGGGCTGGAGGCCCGCCTTCGGCAGGATTATCCTTAATGGAAAACCTTCAAAAAAGAGTCAAACATGCCCGTTCCAGCGATCCTTTTGAAGGTGGCGCCCATAACATGATCTGATGCGGACCGTAATTAGGGACAAGTATGCAAAACTCGATGACGTATTACGGCCGGTGGCGACCGACGCCCGTTCAGGAGTAACGAGAATGCCAGAATCGGTATTGGCCGCTGACGTTGGCGGAACAAATATACGGGTCGCGCTCGTTGATGCAAGCGGTCAAATTCTTTTACGCGAAGAATCTGATACTCCGAAACAGGGATCTGCTAAAGAGATCAGTAAGTTGATCTCAGTCCTCACCGGGAGGATCCTGAAGGAAGGCAGTGGCTTCGGTCCTGTGCGGGAATTTGGCCTCGCGATCCCAGCAATAATCGATTATGCGAATGGCTCAGTCTTAGAATCTCCAAACCTGCCCCACCTTAATGGCTTTCAGCTAGGGCCACACGTTGCAAATAATACCGGGCTCGACGTCAGGCTTGAAAACGATGCCACCGCAGCCGCGATAGGCGAGCATTGGCTGGGCGCCGGTCGAGGGGCGACAAACGTTATCGGAGTTACTCTCGGAACCGGAGTGGGCGGCGGCTTGATCCTGGAAGGGGAAGTCTTCCATGGCATCGACGGGACTGCAGGTGAGCTTGGCCATATTTGTGTCGAACCTGAAGGCCCTCTCTGTGGCTGTGGCAGTTGCGGCTGTGTCGAACAATTTGCCTCAGCAACAGCGATCGTGCGCCAGGTTAAGGAAAGGATCTCAGAAGGTCATTCATCCACGTTAATCCGATCAGCGAATTTCACCGCCGCCGATGTATTCAATGCGGCAAAGGACGGCGACAAACTCTCGATAGAAGTTTTTGAGACCGCGGGGTACTACCTTGGAATTGCCCTCGCTGGTTTGGTTAATGTGCTGAATCCAGAGGTCATATTTATTACCGGCGGAGTGTCGGGGGCGTGGGAAATGTTCATTGCCCGAACGCTTCAGCAGGTCGAAAAAAGGGCGTTCCAACGTCCAACCGAACGTGTTAAGATTGTGCGCGGCAAATTGGGCGATGACGCAGGCATTCTGGGCGCAGCTAAGATCGTTATCGCGCAGGCCGGCAAGGGTTCTTCATAAGCCGATTTTTCCCTATAAAAGAGTATGGATGTTTACCATAAGGTCTTGACCAGACTGTTTAAGGACTCCGGCGGAAAAGAGACTGTCAAAGTGGATATGGGCGAGATCCTCAAACAGGAGGGGTTCTTTGCGAGCCGCGACGATATCGACGGACGGTTATTAGAGGAAGGGTGGATAACGGAAACTGATGTAAAGTACGTCGTATACCTCACCCACTGGGGTATTGCCGAAGCCAAAAAGACAATTAGTAAGGCACCGGACAATTCGCGAGCTTTGGAAAAAGATTCGAAGCAATTGATCTCCACCGCAAAGGAATTTGTAGTAATGACGGAGGAATTTGCAGGAGAACCGACCAAGTCTCGCCTCTCCGTTATTGAAAAACGCTGTGCGGAGCTAGGGGATCTTGTTTCAAAGGTCAAGGCGAACATGGATTGATTTGCATTTAGGGACCCTTTTAAAGTAAAATCTTGGTTTGCTGCAATACGCGGTGCGTAAGGTGGGTCTCGGTGCCCACTTTTTGTTTTGGTTGAAAACATATGGATCTGGGATCTATCGAGGAACGAATTCAGAAGGTCGCGGCGCAGGTTGCGGCTAACAGGAACCTCGAATTCGTAAAGTCCGAGATCGCAGGCACTAAACGAAGCCCGGTGGTCAGGGTGTTCCTTGACAAGGAGGGGGGCATTTCAGTGGAAGACTGCGCCGAAGCCTCAAGAGATATGGAATCCGTGCTCGACGGCGAAGACCTCATTCCGATGAAGTACGTGTTAGAGGTGTCGTCACCTGGGCTTGAACGGGGACTTTATTCCCTTCGTGATTTTGAGCGATTTTCGGGAAAACTCGCGAAACTGAAAACTCGATCTGAAATTAACGGGACCAGATCGCATGTTGGTTGGATCGATGCCGTTAAAGGCGAGAACATTTCACTCAGAGATCGGAAAGGGGCGGTGATCGAGGTGCCCTACGACGAGGTCGAAAAGGCCAATCTTAAGATCGATCTGACATCTGAATTTCGACGGTGAGAGATTAGTTGTTATAGATTTCGTTATGACATCAACGATAGGACAGAGCATAGAGGCCCTGTGCAATGAACAGGGACTCGACCGTGACATGGTGATCGAGGCGATGAAGGACGCGGTCAAGGCCGCTGCCCGGAAACAATTTAGAAACCACGATAAAACCGGGGAAAGCATACAGGTCGAGTGGAACACCGAGGACCAGGACGTTGAGGTCTCAGTTCAGAAAACTGTTGTCGAAGAGGTGGAGAACCCGTCAGCCGAATTGTCCCTCGAGGAAGCCCAGGAACTGGCGGGTGATGAGATCGAAGTCGGGGACATGCTGCAGATCCCACTCCCACGCGAGGAAATGGGACGCATTGCGGCGCAGACAGCAAAACAGATACTGGTGCAAAAGGTTCGGGAGGCTATTCGAGAGAAAGTTTACGAAGAGTACATCGACCGCAAAGGCGAGCTGATCAACGGAATGGTCAAGCGGTTTGAACGCGGTGATCTGATAGTTGATCTGGGAAATAACCTGGAAGCGATCCTGCCCCGCAAAGAGCAGTCGCGCGGAGAGATGTGGAACCAGGGCGAGCGCATCCGGGTTGTTATAGTCGATGTTTCTAAGGAACAAAAAGGCCAGCAGATCACGGTTTCGCGCGGTTCTTCGGAACTGATCAAGCGGTTGTTTGAAATGGAAGTGCCCGAGATATACGACGAAACCGTCGTCATCAAATCCGCAGTACGCGAGCCGGGTGATAGGGCGAAGATCGCGGTTTCATCGAATGAGCGCGATGTCGATCCCGTCGGTGCATGTGTCGGCATGAAGGGGTCTCGTGTCCAGTCGATCATCAAGGAGCTTCGCGGAGAAAAGATCGACATCATAGAATGGTCGGATGAGCCGTCCGTTTTTGCTGCGAATGCTCTTTCACCAGCGAAGGTTTCGCAGGTCCGGATCACGGACATTGAGGACCGGCAAATGACGGTGATTGTCGGCGAAGACCAGCTTAGTCTTGCGATCGGAAAAAAAGGGCAAAACGTTCGACTGGCCACTCGACTGGTAGGCTGGGACATCAAGATAGTCAGTGAAGAGGTACTGAAGAAAGAGATCGCCCAGCAGATGGGACGGATGATCGCGTCGGGTGAGGCGGTCCCGCTTACGGAACTCGAGGGCGTCACTCCGAGCCAAGCTGAGACTCTTGCCGAGAAAGGAATCGAAGACGTTGAAAAACTTGCTACTTCATCGGTGGACGATCTGAGCGAGTATCTCAACATAAGTATGGACGAGGCCGAGTCTATCCTCTCGTACGCACGGGAAGTTGTTGCGGCTAAGGACGTCGATTCTGAAGCCGCCCCCGTCGAAAGTGAAGGGGAAGAAAAAGCCTCACCGACGGACGAACCTGTGAGCGAGGCGGGACCGGAAATTGATTCGAACGAACAAGATGCGGCTTTCGAAACGTCTGACGAAGAGATCGAAACGATAGAAGCTGTCGTTGATGAAGCAGAAACCGAAGAAGTCGAAGCTAAAGAGGAAGCGGCAGAATCGGAAATTCCGTCAGATCCGGAAACGCAGGCGGAAGAATCTGAGGTAAGCGCCGAAGAAGGCGAGTAGTTGTTGGACGAGATTTAAGTATGGCGATCGCTAAAAAAATCCGTGTTTATGATCTTGCACGCGAAGTAAAGCAGGATACTAAGCGCATAATGGAAGATCTCCGGCGTGAAGGGGCGGACATAAGCGTGCCCTCCAACTCCGTGAGCGCCGAGCTCGCCGAAAAGATAAGGCAAAAATATATTCCAAAGGCAGAGGCCGCACCGAAACGTGCGATAAAGATCATCAAGGCCACGAAAAAAGCGGCTGAACCTGTAGAAGAGGTTCCTGAGCCTGAAGAAGAGGTCGCTGAAACCGTGCCTGTTCTTGAACAGGAGCCCGTCACAGAGCCGCCAGTTGAGATAGAGTCGCCCAAGAGTGTCCGGAAGGTCCTTGTCAAGAAACCGAAAGCTGTCGAAGAGCCCGAGGCAGAATTAGCTCCGATCGTCGAACCGGTTGCTTCAGAACCCGTTGGAGCAGCGGAGGCTGAACCCCTTCGGGAAGCCAATGGTAAGGCGGATGCTGATTCCGTCGCTGCAGCGACTAAGCGGGTCGTAAAGACTGATGGTACTCAAGTCAAGAAATTGACGCTGACAAAGGACGCCATCGAAAAAGGGGTTCGTCCCGGCGAAAGGGTTGTGTCGGAGATCCCGACAAAAACCGGAAAGCTTAGCGAGCGTCCTACAGAACGCGGGAGATTCGGTCGGCAGGAATTTAAGGGTACTCCCGGCGAGACGGCCGCTCCCCAGCTTACATATACCCCACCGGCAGACAATCGCCGACGGCCAGGACGCTCGGGTGGACGAAAGGCAAAAGGCGACGATAAGGGCGGCAGGTTCGCCGAACGGGATATCGATGCGCCGCGGCTTCGAACTATCGAAGAGCGGATCATGGATCAGGTCGGTACGCACGATGAAGGCGAATACAAGCAAGTTCGGCTTACAGAGGGCGCAACCATCCGCGAATTCGCCGAGGCCTTAGGTATCACCCCTCGAGATATCGTCCAGCTTCTTATCAAGAAAGGGATCTTCGCAACACTCAACCAACCCATCGGGGAAAAGATGGCGATGGAACTGGGCATTGATTTCGGCTACGACGTCAGCTTCGTCCCATTCGAAGAGATGGTCATCGAGCAGGAGTTCGAAGAACTGATCGCTGCGGACGCGGACGACGTCGAATTGCCGCGGGCTCCAGTCGTTACCGTGATGGGGCACGTAGATCACGGTAAGACGTCGCTTCTTGACGCTATCCGGTCCGAACATGTCGCTGAAGGGGAAGCGGGCGGGATCACCCAGCATATCGGCGCATACAGCGTGCTCGTCCCCAGTTCGGAAAATGGCGACGAAGAGCGACGGGTTGTGTTTTTGGATACGCCAGGCCACGAGGCCTTTACCATGATGCGTGCCCGCGGAGCGAAGGCGACGGACGTGGTCATCCTCGTTGTTGCCGCGGACGATGGCGTGATGCCGCAGACGGTGGAAGCTGTCGAACATTCCAAGGCCGCCGGCGTTCCGATGATCGTTGCGATCAATAAGATAGACAAACCGGATGCAAATCCCGACAAGGTGAAACAAGGATTGGCCGGACTCGGCTTGCAGCCCATCGATTGGGGCGGCGATGTTGAAATGGTGCCGGTTTCGGCGAAGAAGAAAGAGAATTTGGATACGCTTCTCGAGACCGTTCTCCTTCAGGCGGATATTCTCGATCTCAAAGCGAGCCCAACGAGACGTGCCTCCGGTGTAGTACTCGAGGCGAAACTCGACAAAGGCCGAGGCGCGGTCGCGACCGCTCTGGTACAGCAGGGAACTTTACGGGTTGGAGATCCGTTCATTGTTGGACAGTTTTATGGCAAGGTTCGGGCGATGTTCTCAGACCGGGGTGATGCAGTAAATGAGGCGGCGCCGGCGACCCCGGTGGAGGTGCTTGGGCTTCAAGGCGTTCCACAAGCGGGGGACACTTTCCAGGTAGTTTCCGACATCGATCGCGCGCAGACGATCGCGGGCCAACGACAGATGCACGCGCGACAAGCCGCGATGCTCAAGACCACAAAACGCGGGATCGAATCGCTGGGGCAGGCGGAGATCAAGGAACTTCTCATTATTTTGAAGGCCGACGTCCAGGGTTCGGTCGAAGTACTTCGCGGAACGCTTGAAAAACTCTCGACCGAAAAGGTTAAGGTGCGCGTTATTCGCGCGGGCGTCGGAGCGATCGCAGAATCCGATGTTCTTCTTGCCTCCGCAACGCAGGTCGATGATGTTTCGACTGCAGTAGTTATCATTGGTTTCAATGTTCGTCCCGAAGCGCGCGTTGCAGATATCGCGAAACATGAAGAAGTCGACATTCGGCTGCACTCGATCATTTACAAGGTCGAGGAAGAGATCAAAGCCGCGATGATCGGAATGCTCGACGCCATTGAAAAGGAAGTGATCCTCGGCAAGGCGGTCGTGCAGGAAACGTTCAAGGTTTCGCGAATCGGTACGATCGCAGGCTGCCGTGTCTCCGAAGGAGTCATCCGACGCCAGGCGAAGGCCCGGCTCATTCGCGACGGTGTCGTGATCTGGGATGGAGATATCGCATCGCTCAAACGGTTTAAAGACGATACGAATGAAGTAAAGCAGGGCTACGAATGCGGTATTAGCCTCGTAAATTACAATGACCTCAAGGTCAATGACGAGATCGAAGCATTCGTGATCGAGAAGATCGCGGCGACGGAACTTTAACAAGTGCAAAATGGAAAATTAAAAATGCAAAATATTTTCCATTTTTCGGTTTTCATTTTCAGTTGTTTTTATGCGTCGTCCCGAAAAGCTGGCCGAGGCTTTGAAAGAAGAGATCGCCGAAGTTGTCGGATTTGAAATGGACGACCCGCGGCTTGAAACGGTGACCGTGACCGATGTGAGCGTCGCTCCGGACCTGCGTGATGCAAAGGTCTATGTGCTGGTCGATGGAAACGAAGGCGAGATCGACGAGGCCTTGAAAGCTTTGCGAAATGCCGCGACCTTCGTTCGCCAACAGGTTGCGATGAATTTGAGTCTGCGGCATGCGCCGCTGCTGCATTTTGTTCGCGATACGGCGGAAGAAAACGCCGCAAGGGTCGGCGAGCTTTTGCAGGACCTGACGAACAAGGGCGAATTTCTAGAAAAGGATGTTGAAGATCGTCATTCGTAAATCGTGAATCGTGAATGGCCAAGCTGCTCCGACAGCGAATTCACGAATTACGAATTTCGATTTGCGATACCCGAAATGCTGAGTCAAGTAGTCGAGCTGATTGAAAAAAAAGAGAAGTTTGGGATCACTACCCATATCAAGCCTGACGGCGACGGCGTAGGTTCTTCGTTAGGCCTTTGCTGGCTGCTACAATCTCTTGGCAAATCTGCCGAAGTCCTTGTTCACGGCGACATTCCGATTGCCTATCGAAGCCTTCCAGGTGCGGATCAGATCCGGCACGTCGAATCGATAGACGCGAAATACGACGCGGTCTTCGTGATCGAATGCTCCGATCTGACGCGTCCCGGCATTAAGGGTCTTGAAGGCGAATTCACCGTCAACATAGATCATCACGCGACAAGTGAGCATTTCGGAACGATCAACTGGATCGATTCGACGGCGTCCGCCGTGGGCGAAATGATCTACAACCTGTGTAAAGCGATCGGCGGTAAGGTCACGCCTGAGATCGCGGAGTGCGTTTACATGGCGCTCGTTACTGATACAGGTTCCTTCCACTTTTCCAATACAACCGATCGAACGTTGAAGGTAGCTTCCGAACTAGTAAAGGCCGGAGTGAAACCGGCTGAAGTCTCAGAGGCCGTTTACAACAATTATCCCTGGTCGCGGATCGAGCTTATGCGGCAGGTTCTCGATACGGTGAAACGGGACGAATCTGGACAGGTTGCGTCGCTTCGTCAGACATTGAAGATGCGCGAGGTTGCGAACGCGGTAGACGGGGACAACAACGGATTTGTGAACATCCCCCTAACCTCCCGTGAAATACTCGCCGTCGTTTATATGCGTGAGGTCGGCAAGGATCAATATCGGGTGAGCCTTCGCTCGAAAGGCGACATAAATGTGGCGCGAGTCGCAGAGAAATACGGTGGAGGCGGGCATCGTAACGCAGCCGGACTTCGCATAGAGGGAGATTGGGACGAGAAAGAAAGAGAGTTGGTTGCGGCCGTTCGTGAAGCCGTCGCAAGGTCGAATGTCGATTGGGTCACGGACGCACCGAATTCATAGCTCATATTCGCCCGCGAAACACACGAAAGTACACGAAAAGTATTAGAATTCGTTCTTAGTCTTTCGCGTTTCTTTCGAGTTTTTTGCGGGCAATTTTATTTCATGGTGGAGATCAAGGAAAAACGGTACAAGTGGCGTCGCGAAGATTATCGCGAAAACACGAAGGGCCTACTGATCGTAAATACCGGTGACGGCAAGGGCAAAACCACGGCGGCGCTCGGGGTTCTGGTGCGGGCTGCCGGACGCGGATTGAAGTGTTGCCTGATCCAGTTCATGAAGTCTAGGACCGACCGCTACGGTGAGCACGAATCGCTTGAAAAACTCGGCGTCGAAATTCACACAATGGGTGACGGCTTCACTTGGGATACGAAGGATCCTGCGCAAGATATTAAGACCGCACAGGAAACGTGGGCTATGTGCGTGGAGAAAATGCGAAGCGCCGATTACGAACTTCTGGTCTTTGACGAACTGGTTTACGTTCTCGATTACAAGTTTCTTGATGTCGATCATGTGCTTGATGAGATACGGAGTGCGCGCGAGACACAGCCCCACCTACACCTGATATTGACTGGACGGAACGCATCGCCGCAACTTGTCGATGCGGCCGACCTTGTAACCGAGATGAAAGAGATCAAACACCCTTTTCATGCCGGCATATATGCTCAGCAGGGAATCGAATTCTAACTGCGGATTTCCAATATGAAAACCGATTTGGAGCGCCGCAGGCCTGACGGAGTTAAGGATTATCTTGCGCTGGGTTTGACCACATTCGGCGTCGGCTACGTTCCCGGCGCTCCGGGCACATATGGGTCCGTCCTGGCGGTTGCGTTCTATGCGCTACTCTCGAATCTTTTCGGCGGTTTTCGATATACGCCGAGTGTCACGCGGCCCGAGTTTATGGTCGCGGCGATCCACGCCGTTATACTCATCGCATTCCTGTTTTTTATCCTTCTCGGCATATGGGCCGCTGGACGTGCGGTCGAACTCCTTGGAAATAGCGATCCGTCGCAGGCCGTCGTTGATGAAGTGATCGGCCAGCTTATGGTGTTCCTTTTCATCCCCTTTACTCGTTCGTGGACTCTGATCATTGCTGGATTTCTCCTCTTTCGGCTCTTTGATATCTGGAAGCCGTACCCGATCGATTATCTCCAGACGCTGCCCGGCGGTATCGGGGTGTGCGCTGACGACATCCTTGCGGGAATTTATGCGGGCGTCGTGCTTTCGCTGGTCTACGCGGCTACGCTTTGGTTTTGATCAGGAGCCGTCGATGTCCGGGTCGTTCGCGGTTTTTCTTTCTATCTCAATATCTCCGTCTTTCTGGAAGATCCAGCCCCGCCGCCAGAAATAAAACAGGAGGAATATCGAAAGGGCGGCCATTACCCCAAGCGTTATAAAATAACCATTGCGGCTCTTTAACTCGGGCATGTTCTCAAAGTTCATACCGTAGATCCCGGCGATCAGCGAGAGGGGAAGGATTATTGCAGAGAGCACCGCCAGAGCCTTCATCACGTCGTTCGTACGGTTAGCGACGATCGAAAAATGCATGTCGAAAAGACCGTTGACGAGGTCGCGATACCCTTCTGAGACATCGGAGATGCGAAGCAAGTGATCGTGCACGTCACGAAAGAAGGGAAGTACGTTCTCGGGTATCTGCGGAAACTCGCCGTGCGAAATTCTATAAAGAACTTCAAGCTGCCGAACCGAGATCCTCCGCAGCCGCGCCACGCTTCGTCGCAGGTCCATAACATCTTCGAGCACAGCGGTGTTGCTTTTCTTCATATCCAAGACTCGTTCTTCGAGACGGTTTATCTCGTTGTCAAAGTCGTCGACGATCGGCATATACAGATCGACGATGTTGTCCAGGATCTGATGAAGCAGGTATGCCGCTCCCCGTTTGCAGGCGAACGTACTGGCGCGGATCTGCTGCTTTACAGCCTTGATCGAGCGAAATCGCTGGTCGTGAAAAGTCACGACGTAATTCGCGCCCAGATATCCATCCAACTCTTTCGTGACAAAATTGGTCGGACCGGTCTCACCCGGTTTTATCCCATGAACGATGAAGTAGATGTGATCAGGAAATGCCTCTACCTTCGGCTGATTACGTGTCTCGATGCAGTCCTCGACGGTTAGCGGGTGAAAATGAAAGACCTCGAGCAACAACCTTCGGGCCTCTTCAACCTGCTCATGAGTCTCGCCAAGCAGGTCGACCCATATAACTGAATCCTTCTCGGCGAGTAATTTAGGGATATCCGAGGCGAAAAATCCCTCATCAACTTTTTCCGAGCCGTATCTGTAAACAAAGATCTCCATAGAGTTACGTTCGCGATTATACAAAGAAAGCCCTTGAATACAACAGGAACATCACCCTCCTGAATAGTTTTTTCGATACCGTGTAACAAAACTGTTAAATCTTGCGGCCGATGTCACTAGTTGTCTGCTAAAGCTTGGTATATTGAGGCTTGCGCATGCGAATATCAGTAAAAATACGCAGTTCGCACCGTAAGGTACGTAAAAATTGGCGTTGACACGAGTTATTCGATGTCTTAACCTTCATCAAAACCTACTCAGTATGCTTAATGAACGAGGTAGAGAGACTGACCTTGACGTTATAGATGCAGTTGATCGATTGCCTAACGGTCGAGATGACGTTTGGTTAAAAGATGAGCGCCCGGTGATCACTCGAGACCCGAAGGAGTACGAGTTATGGATCGAACACATTCGTTCTAAAGAGAATGGTTCGGTGTAGTGCCCATCATAAATAGATTTGTTCCAGGAAGTTTTCGATGATAGAGGAAAATATATGTTGACCCGAACAACTCAAACGAACCCCGCGTTAAATGAGATCCTCGAAAGTCTTTCAATGTGCGAGGAGCCGTACTTTCAAGCGTACAGAACATCCAGTCCTGAAGACTACAGGCTGCTGGTGGAAGAAGCGCTGAAAGGCCGGCTGGATGGTGTTGTGTCCGTCGGCCGCTCTGGAATCTATTTCAACAAGCTGTTGATCACTCCTCCTACAGACGCCTGACGTATTAGCCATCGATTGCAAATCGGGCGTCTGACATAGAGAATATTCCGAAGATGCCCGATTCCAGACCCCTTGAAGCCACCCTTCGCGTTTCCAACGTTACAAAGCGCTTTGGCGAATTTACTGCCGTGGAGAACCTTAGTTTTGAGGTTAGAGCCGGACGTGTGTTCGGCTTTCTTGGCCCAAACGGCGCCGGAAAGACCACGACGATCCGGATGATCGTCGGTATAACTGCACCTGACGCAGGCGAGATCGAGCTCTTTGGTCAAACGATGTCGCATGGAATGCAAAACCGCATCGGCTATCTGCCTGAGGAGCGTGGGCTTTACAAAAAAATGAAGGTCGTCGATCAGCTTCGATATTTCGCGGAGTTGAAAGGAGTAGAACGTAAAGTCGCGGACGACAGGATCGATCACTGGCTCGAACGCATGGAGCTTGCCGACTGGAAAACGAAGAAAACGACGGACTTATCAAAGGGAATGCAGCAAAAGATCCAGTTCATCTCTACCGTGCTACACGAACCGGACCTCTTGATACTGGATGAGCCGTTTTCAGGACTCGACCCGATAAACGTAGAGTTCTTGATCGACGTGATCTCTGAATTCAAGACTCAAGAGAAGACAATAATCTTTTCGACGCACTTGATGGAAACTGCAGAGAAGCTTTGCAACGATATTTTACTGATCAACAAAGCACAAAAGGTGGTCGGCGGCAGTTTGCGAGAGGTGAAGGAGAGCTATGGAACTAACCTGATCGCGTTCCGTGGAGCTGGCGCGGAAAAAGTTCTTGCCGACAAGGCGCTCATAGAAAAGGTTGTTTCTCATGCCGATGAGCAGGAGCTGCACCTGGCGAATGGCATTAACCCGCAACTACTCCTTCAAAAGCTAATGGGCTCGGGCGCCGAGATAACAAAGTTTGAGATCACCGAGCCGAGTCTAAACGATATATTTATCGAAAGGGTGAAGAATGCGTAAATTTCTCGCGGTTGTCCGGCACGAATTCAAGAAGATCGTCCTGAAATGGTCGTTCCTGATCGGCACGCTTTTGTTCCCAGTCCTGGCCGGGGTGCTCGCGATGATCCCTTTAATAATTTTTTCATTAAGGGGCGAGCCGACCAAGATCGCAGTCGCCGATCCAACAGGTAACATTTTCACGCGTCTCGAGGCAAACTTGTCAGCTGAGCGACTTATGGAAAAAGCTCGACAGGCCGCGAGCGAGCAATTCAAAGACTTCTCCAAATCCCAGGAAGAGGCGATGAAGAATGACGCAGCGATGTTCATGGAGAATATCGTTCTGATTCCTTATGACACGTCGGGAAAAACCGTTGACCAGATCCGCGGCGACCTTCTCGCGAAGATCAAAGCGGATGAGGCGGATGCGTATCTGATGGTACCCAGAAGTCCTGACCAACCATTCGAATTTCGCTCTCGAAAAGGCGGCGATTTCATTACTAACGACACGTTTACCGACGCCTTGAACGCGGCCGTTCGATCCCAGCGTCTCGCGGATGCAAACATTAGTGAAAAGCGGTTGGAGGAACTGAGCGCGAAGGTAAAGATCGACGCTAAGGGGATCGACGAGACGGGCGCCGAGCGAGACACGGCCGGGACATTTATCGCGGCATTTGCCATAGGCCTGATGATCTATGTAACGTTGGCGATCTACGGACAAGTGATCATGGGAGCAGTCGTTGAAGAAAAAGAGACCAGGATCGCCGAAATACTCTTTTCATCTGCACGGCCGTTTGAATTAATGTTGGGCAAACTCGTCGGAGTTGGTCTCGCGGGATTAACGCAACTCTCTATATGGCTGACATCGGCAGTAGTGATACTCGGGATCGCCGTGTCCCAAACCGACGTAGGCCCGGTGCTGGGAATGGTTCCCAAAATCACGCCTTTTATGTTGGGCCTTTTCCTTATATTCTTCCTGCTCGGATTCTTCATCTATGCCTCGATCTTTGCGCTGATTGGATCGATGGTGACCTCAATGCAGGAAGGCAGCCAGTTTGCGTTTCCGCCAATCCTGATCATGCTTGCGGGGTTCTATTTCTGTTTTGCGGTTGTCAGGGATCCGAATTCGACACTTTCCGTTTTGGTTTCGATGGCTCCGTTCCTGGCTCCAATTACTATGCCGGTTCGAATCCTTGCCGAAATGCCCCCGCTTTGGCAGATCGCATTAGCCATCGTGGTAAATACCATTACGATCGCGGGGCTTGTGTGGGTTACCGCCAGGGTTTATCGCGTTGGGATGCTGATGTACGGAAAGCGGGCTACGATCCCGGAAGTCTGGAAATGGATCAGGCACGCATAGATGAATGAGTATTGAGATCGAAAAAAAGTACCGGTTGACCGAGAAGCTTAGAGAGGAAATCGAAGCGACGCTTGAAGAATTCGGTGCGAAATTTGTCAGTGAGGATTTCGAGGAGAACACACTTTTTTCGAACGACGACCTCTTTGAAAGGAACGCGATCGTCAGGATTCGACGTAAAAGTGATAGCGCGGTCCTGACGTTCAAGCAACGCATTGCAAGTACGTCAGACGCCAAGCAGCAGATCGAATACGAAAGCCAAATATCCGATGCCGATGCGGTTCGGTCGATCATCGAATCCATCGGCCTCCGGGCCGCGATCGTTTACGAAAAACGACGGAAAACATACCAGTTTCGAAATGTTGAGGTGGTCCTGGATGACCTTCCGTTCGGTCAATTCATGGAGATAGAGGGGTCAATTTCGGCAATAGCTGAGGCTGAAATGATGCTCGGGATCGAAGAGCTGGTGGTCGAGCACGAAACCTATCCCAGGCTGGCAGCTAAGTACGGAACGCGCAGCGGCGCGATCATTGAATCGAGATTCGCTGATCCCGCGAATTGATCACCGTTGGGCGTCGAGTTGCTCGAGGACCGCGGTCGTTAGGGTTTCGGGATCGAACGGCTTGGCCAGGTAACGTTGAAATCCACACTCCAGAGCATTTGCCTTGAATTCGCTCGTCGCGAACGCACTCAATGCGATAGCCGGAAT
>DATFEW010000022.1:0-8188 GCA_035250805.1 Pyrinomonadaceae bacterium | reverse complement strand
GAATGCCGCGATACCGGCGAGCAGGAAGTGGCTCTTTCGTGAGAGAAGGCACAGATCGCCTATCAAGCTAAGGGTTAACGCGATCAGAATATATCGCCCGTAAATTGTCGAGGATGCTTCGTTCACACCAGCCAAAACAATGAAGGAAACACTCGCCGCGGTTTTGGACAATCCCGCTATGACTTTGTTCCCATACCATGATGCGACGATATACCCCGCGGCGGCCGCAAGGCATATCGCACACAATATTGCTATTTGAGACTCGATCAACACTAGGAAAACCCCGTGTTAAGATACGTTTACGAGTGAAACAGATGTCTTCGCAGCGACCGATCTACGCAGTCGCCGGACCTACGGCATCAGGCAAGACCGCGCTCGGTGTGAGGTTAGCAAAATATGTCGCTGGGGAAGTTATCAATTTCGACTCCGTCCAGCTTTACCGTGGGATCCAGGTTGCAACCGCGAAACCATCCGACGACGAAAGACAAGGAATTCCGCATCACTTGATCGATTACGTCGATCCAAATACCGATTACACGGCCGCCGATTGGGCCGCGGACGCGCGTGTGAAGATCGCTGAGATCGAAGGTCGCAACAAGATCCCGATACTCGTCGGCGGGACCGGGTTTTATCTGCGAACACTACGTCAACCGCTGTTCGAAAGTCCGAAAACCGACGAAAAGCTGCGGGAGCGGTTTCGCACAATAAGAAAGCAGAGAGGCAGCGAACACCTTCACGCGATGCTGACGCGTGTTGATCCTGAGTTGGCATCGACTTTGCCTCCGAATGATTATGTGCGGGTAATGCGCGGCCTTGAAGTGTACTTCCAAACCGGCGAGCAGCTCTCAAAAAAGCAGCCCGCGCGTGTCGAGTCCCCCGAGTTTGCCGGGCGGGTAAAACTATTTGTGCTGAATCCTCCGAGAGACGAATTGTACGAAAAGATAAATCGGCGAACCGAACGTCATTTCAAGAGCGGACTAGTCGAAGAGGTAAAACAATTGCTCACTGCTGGTGTAAGCGAGACCGGTAATGCGCTCGGCGCACACGGATATCGCCGGGTTTGTGAATATTTGCGTGGCGAACGTACGCCAGTGTCAGCAATCGAACAGAGCAAACAGGATGTTCGAAACTATGCTAAGCGGCAATTGACCTGGTTTCGCCGCGAAATTGATGCAATTTGGCTCGATGGCTTTGGAGAGGAGGAGCACGTGTGGCGCGAACTGACGGGGAAGCTCCGATAAACGGTTTTCATATGGTTTTATCGAATTTTTCCACGCGTCGTTCAAATCTGATATAATCTTTAGCGCATTTATAAACTTAAGATTCTAAACGGGAAATCTCATGGAAAAACCGGCCGCCCAGAATATCCAGGATGCGTTTTTGAACTCTGCCCGACGCGAACGGATCAATGTTGTTGTTCACCTTCTGCAGGGATCGACACTTTCGGGCAGGATCAAGAGTTTTGACAAATTCTCGGTTCTGCTTGATGTGGGCGGGCAGGACGTACTCGTCTTCAAACATTCAGTCTCAACGATCTCTCAGGAACGCAAGACCGAGGCCGCTGGCTAGATTGCACGGAAAATTTATTACGTTCGAGGGCATTGACGGCAGCGGCAAGTCAACTCAGTTGCGCATGCTGGTGGAGTCTCTGCAATCGAAGGGCATCGATGTCCTGGCCACTTTTGAACCAGGTGATACTCCGTTAGGGCGGAGCCTCCGCAAGGCATTTCTAGAATCCGAAGAGACCGTGGTGCCCATGGCCGAACTGCTCCTTTTTGGTGCTGACCGCGCGCAGCACGTCGAATACCTGATCAAGCCGGCACTTGAAGCAGGCAAAGTCGTGGTCTCTGACCGCTACGCGGATGCGACCTTTGCTTATCAGGGTGCGGGACGAGGCTTCGATGAAAGAACGGTTATGCAGGTTATCGAACTGGCGACGGGCGGATTAGAGCCCGATCTCACACTCTTTTTCGATATCACGATCGAGACGGCGACGAAACGAATGTCCACGCGCGACCGGACGAATACCATCGAGAATCGAATGGATCGCGAAACCTCAGAGTTTTACACGCGTGTGCGCGACGCGTATCTCGACATTGCCAGGCGAGAACCGGAGCGGTTCAAGATAATTGATGCGAATGGCACGGCTGATGAAATACACCTAAGGGTTATTAACATCGTGACGGAGTTTCTCGAGCGTGCGCAACACGCTCCCTAAGGAACGCGGGTCTCTCGAAATAAATGTTTTCCAAACTTATTGGTAATGAAAGTGTGAAAGCGTCGTTGCGGCAGCTACTTGCTGCGGAGCGTGTTCCAAACTCGCTTTTATTTACAGGGCCGGAAGGGGTTGGGAAGAAGCAGTTCGCACTTGAGTTGGCACGCGCGTTCGTGTGTCGCGACCCTGTCGGGAACCGTGCATGCGGCCAGTGTTCAGCGTGCACGCGTGTTGCGACATTCAATACGCCGACATCTGATAAAGGAGAAGACTATGACCGCGTTTTCTTCAGCGAGCACCCGGATGTAGGGCTCGTTATACCGTACAAACGAAATCTCCGCGTAGGTGCCATTCGAGCTCTTGAAGTTCAAGCTAATTTTCGTCCCTACGAAGCCAACGCCCGTGTTTTCATCGTCGATGATGCCGATAAGATGAACGACGCCGCGTCGAATGCGCTGCTGAAAACACTTGAAGAACCCTCCTCGACAACCTACGTTATCCTTGTTACCTCACGTCCGAACCTGTTGCTCTCGACAATACGCTCGCGCTGTCAAACGATCCGGTTCGCACCGGTCAGTGCTATGGCGATCGAGACGCTTTTGCGTACCGAACGTAGGTTGAGCTCGGAAGATGTCAGTTTAATAGCCCGTGTTACGAACGGAAGCGTCGGACGCGCATTGGATTGCGATCTCGGCCGGTTTCGCTCGCAGCGGGAAGTGCAACTGGCGAACATCGAAAAAGCGTTGGTCAAAACTGATCGGCCCGCACTCGTGCGAGCCAGCGAGCAGATGAATGATGCTAAAAACAAAGACCTTTACGAACAGAACCTTGAGATACTCGAATCGTTGGTCCGCGATATATGGTTAATAAAGAGCGGTTCGGATCCGGCCTTGATCCGCAACTTGGATCTTTTAGAGGATCTTAAGAAGATCGCGGCAGACGTTACAGTGTCACGGCTAGCCTATTCGCTCAAAGAGATCGAACTCCTTCGCGAGTCGCTTGTGGTGAATATCAACCGCAAGTCCGCCACCGAAGCGTTATTTATGAAAATGTCTGCATAACTCCGGGAACTAATTCCTGAAATGTGTGTCTATATGTTTGGTATCATCATCTGAAAACAGGAGGAAGCGTAGATGAAACGAATAGTTTCGGTCACGGTGTTTTTGTTTGTGATGGCCGCGCTCACGACCGCACAGGACGTTCCGAAGATCATCAACGGCGGCGTTCTGAATGGCAAAGCCGTGAGCTTGCCCAAACCCGCGTATCCGGAAGAGGCTAAGAAGGCCCGCTTTGGCGGGATGGTAAAGGTCCGCGTTGTGATCGACGAAAACGGCAACGTAGTGGAAGCCGAAGCTACGCGCGAGACGCTGGAGAATGAACCCGCTGAAACGACGGCACTCTACAATTTGTTGGGAGAAGCAGCCGAGAAAGCGGCTTTCGACGCGACCTTTTCGCCAACCAGGCTTAGTGGTCAGCCTGTCAAAGTTTCCGGCGTCATTACGTACAACTTCATGGCAAAGCCGGACGAATCAGAAGATTCAGCAACGGCGATCAACGGCGGAATTTTGAACGGAAAGGCCTACGAGCTGCCGGCACCTAAATATCCGGCTGCCGCAAAGGCAGTAAAGGCGTCGGGTCTTGTCACCGTCGAGATCGTGATCGACGAGAACGGAGACGTGGTCTCGGCAGCAGCTGTTTCGGGACACCCGCTCCTTCGGAGTTCCGCAACCGAGGCCGCACAAGAAGCTAAATTCCGGCCGACACGTCTCGAAGGAAAGCCTGTTCGTGTCTCGGGCGTGTTGACCTATCACTTTGTATTGCCTGACGCTGGCACGAATTAATAGTAAAATCGGGATGTGAGTTTTTCGCAGCCTGATATTAGCGTGAATTCGACACCCGTCCGATCGCTTGCCGGTGTCGGAGTGGCTACAATGGTCGTTGGTGCGGCGGCGGTCTGGTATTTCGATCCCACAACCGCGGGGTTTCTTCCGGCTTGCCCGCTTTATCAAACCACAGGCTTCGCTTGTCCCGGGTGCGGGATGACTCGAGGGTTCCACGCCCTGTTTCACGGCGACGTTCTGACGGCTCTCGACTTCAATGCACTGATCCCGCTTGTCACGGTCTTCCTCGGTTATATTTTTGTCTCGATGGCCTTGGTAGCTGCCCGCGGCCGAGGACTCTTGTTTGGTAAGTGGAATCTTGTCTTGCTCTGGGGTACGCTCGGCGTTTTGATCGTTTTCGGTATTCTACGAAACCTACCGTATTATCCCTTTACGATTTTGTTCCCCTAGATTCTTTCGGCAGATTATCCGGCGGCCGACTCATGATGTCGTGAGCGATCGAAGCGCATTCGTCACAAATAAAGCCCCGACGGCCCGCGACTAATTTCAAAACTTTATCTTCGTTTTTGCCGCAGAACGAACAGCGCAATTTTCTAAGCTTGAGCATAGCTACCTCCTACTTGATCTGGACAAGCGGCTTGCTTGAAACATTATTTCCGGTGGAGGCCCCTTCCCTGCGTAGAAGCTCGACCTCTTTCACAAATTCCTCGACAATGTCTTCACCGGAAACTCTGCGAAATGGAACGCCGTCCTTGAAGATCATGCCAACGTTTCGTCCAAAGGTAATGCCTAGTTGTGAATCGTGCGCCTCGCCAGGACCGTTTACGGCGCAGCCCATAATGGATAGATGCAGGGGTTCCTCGACATGTGCGAGACGGCGCTCGACCTCGGTCACGATCTCGACAAAATTATCGATATCGAGCCTTCCGCAGGTCGGACAGGCGACGACCGTCACGCCGCGCTTACGAAGTTCCAAAGACTTTAAGATCTCCCACGCGACACGTACCTCTTCGTCAGGTTCCGCGGCAAGCGAAACACGGATGGTGTCACCGATGCCTTCGTGCAGAAGCATTCCAAGCCCGATCGCGGATTTTATCGTGCCGCCGAAGGGCGTTCCCGCTTCTGTTACTCCGAGGTGCAGTGGATAGTCAACCTTCGCCGCCATCAGCCGATACGCCGCCACCATACGATTCACATCCGATGCTTTTAGCGAAATAACAATATCGCCGAAGCCAAGATCCTCGAGGATGTTGATATGCCGCATGCCTGATTCGACCATCGCCTCGGGCGTTGCTGTTCCGTATTTTTTGAGAAGGTCCTTTTCAAGCGAACCGCCGTTTACGCCGATACGAATCGGCACCTTTTGAGCTTCGGCCGCACGCACGACCTCGCGGACGCGGTCAATGTGGCCGATGTTGCCGGGGTTGATGCGGAGCTTATCGATACCGGCATCAAGCGCCTTCAATGCGAGTTTGTAATGGAAATGAATATCGGCGACCAATGGGACGTCGGTCCGCTTGCGGATCTCTTTCATCGCCGCAGCCGCGTCATCGTCGGGTACGGCGATCCGTACGATCTCGCAGCCGGCTTCGACCATTTGCTCGATCTGGCGGATAGTGCCGTCAACGTCGGTCGTGTCGGTCTTGGTCATTGACTGGACAACCACCGGCGCTCCGCCGCCGATCTGCACGTTTCTGACCTTAACTGCTCGCGTAGAACGCTTCATAAGTTTGGAGCTCCAACTTTAGTTGGCCCCCACAGCAAAGATAAGCCGCCTGGAGGCGGAACTCCGAACCTAGAAAAACTTCGAGATATCCAGGTACATTACAAAGACCATTAACACCAGGATAACGGCCAGTCCGACGAACTGTATTCTTTCTTTCACCGCCATCGACAGAGTGCGGCCAAACCAGGACATTACTTTATCGAGGCCGAGTACCGCGATCTGTCCCCCGTCTAGCAGCGGTATCGGAAGAAGATTGAATATGCCAAGGTTCAAACTGATCACAGCCAGGATCGCAAGCAATCCCACAAAACCTTCTTCGGTGACCACGGAAGAAATAATGCCAACGATTCCGATCGGCCCGGCGAGCCCTGCATCTCGCACGGCGCGTTCGCCGCTAAACATCTGTGAGAAAACCCGGCCGGTTAAAGCAATGATCTCGTAATTGACCTGAACAGCATAAGCTGCGGCTTCAGCAACACTTGCTGATTCACGAAGCCTACTTCCGCGCGCAGATGGCCGGATCCCAATTCTTGCCTGTCCGCTCTCATGCATTTCGGCTGTTGCGGCCAGCTCCACCCGCTGTCCCTGACGGTCCACGGTAAGAGCGAGCGGTGCGTCTCTGTTGTCCTGCACTAGCGTCATGAAATGCTGAACGTTTCGCACGTTCTGGCCATTCACCGCCACAAGACGGTCGCCCGGCTGCATGCCGGAGCGCATCGCGGGGGAATCGGCAAATACTTCACCCGCGTAAACTTCAACGACCCCAGCCTCCGGCAGTAACCCGATATCACCGAGCGGCTGCCCCTTCCGTTCCGTTTTTGTCGGAGTGATGGTAAGCGTGACTGGTGCGCCACCGCGTTCGACGGTTATCTGCAGCGGCTTTTCCGGTGAGATCGCGGCCCCCGTTTCGATCTTTCTCCACGTGGGATTTTCTTCGCCATCGAAGGCAATTATTTTGTCACCTGCCTTTAAGCCGGCCTTTTCAGCGGCGCCATTAGGAGCAACATACGAGACGATCGGATCAGGAACGGCGGGAACGCCGAAGATCAAAGCTCCGAAAAACGGGATCGCGAGTGCGAGAGCGATATTCATAAACGGCCCGCCGAGCATCACAAGAAGCTTTTGCCAGCGCGGCCGTAACTCGTACAGCTCTTTTTCCGGGACAGTCGTGCCGTCAGAATCGCCACCCTCTAACGGTGCAGTCGCTTCGTCACCGTAGAGCTTTACATACGCCCCGAGCGGGATCGCCGAAATACGGTAATCCGTGTGTCCGATCTTAAATCCCCAAACTCTCGGCCCCAAGCCGAAAAACGAATAGGCTTCGACCCGCATTCCGTAGAACTTTGCGACCATGAAGTGTCCGAATTCGTGGACATTGATCGCGACCCCAAGAACGAATATGACTGCAAGTATTACTAATAAAATGTCCTGCATAATTACCCTTGCATTAGAGATAAAATAGAAAGCCGACGTTGCAGGCGAATCAAGCCGCAGTAACGCTCATACCAAGCTTCATTATAGCGCGGTCGCGCGCCCAGGCGTCTGCCTCGAGAACCCCTTCGAGCGAATCGGCGGGCCGGCTTTCATGCTCATCCATTACAGCAGCATTTATCGCAGCGATCTCGTACAGCCGCAGTTTCTCATCCAGAAATGCCTGGACGGCAACCTCATTCGCTGCATTCAGAACCGCGGACATCGTTCCTCCCGCTGATAACGCCTTGTATGCAAGCCCCAGGCATGGAAAACGATCGAGATCGGGATCTTCGAATGTCAGCTCGCTCATTGAACTAAGATCGAGCGGCTTAAGACAGTTAGGCTGCCGGTCGGGAAAGGTCAATGCATACTGGATCGGGTGCTTCATATCTGTAACACCCATCTGAGCGATGATTGATCCATCGACCATCTCGACCATCGAATGCACTACCGATTGCGGATGCACTATCACCGATATCTGGTCCGAATCAAACCCAAAAAGCCATTTTGCCTCAATGACTTCCAGGCCCTTGTTCATGAGCGTTGCCGAATCGATCGTGATCTTTTCGCCCATTTTCCAATTTGGGTGATCGAGAGCCTCTGCACGAGACGCCCCGGCGATCTCCTCTTTTGTTTTCTGGCGAAATGGACCGCCGGATGCTGTGAGGATCAGCCGTCTCACCTCGCCTTTCTTCTCACCCCGAAGGCATTGGTGAATGGCATTGTGTTCGCTGTCGACGGGCAGGATCTCCGCACCCGAGTTTGCGGCTGCTGCGGTCATCAATTCACCCGCCATAACAAGCGTTTCCTTATTAGCCAGTGCGATGCGCTTCCCAGCCTCGATCGCTCGCAGAGTGGGTACGAACCCGACCGCGCCGACCGTCGCTGAAACGACCGTTTCTGCGTCCGGGTGAGTGGCAACTGCCACCAAGC
>DATFEW010000020.1:0-9666 GCA_035250805.1 Pyrinomonadaceae bacterium | reverse complement strand
AGATTATTGAGTGAATGACTTGCGTGTCCGGCGAAGGGCTCCGGACAAGCTCCGGACACCCCCGGACAACCCGCGGACAAACGGGACGACGGACGTCAAAATCGTCTTCCAAGGGCAAAGAGCTTTATTAACGCAGCACCGGCGACGAAGCCGCCGATATGGGCTGCATATGCAACGCCGCCGGTCCCTGCGGGTGTGAACCAACCGAGCAGGAGTTGATAGACGATCCAGATCCCGATAGCGGCTATTGCAGGCACCTCCGTCAGGAAGTTGAAGATGAGCGCCTTAACCCTGCGAGTTGGGAAAAGTACCACATATCCGCCGAGCACGCCGGAGATCGCCCCTGAGGCGCCGAGCATAGGGATCACCGAGTTCGGGTCCATAAAGATCTGTGCAAAGGCAGCTGCAAAACCGCATACGAGGTAGAAAACGGCAAACTTTACATGCCCGATCAGGTTTTCCAGATTATCGCCAAAGATGAGGAGGAACATCATGTTGCCGAATATATGCATTATGCTGCCATGCATGAACATCGACGTAAGGAAATTGAAGTACACAGAAAACGGCGTGGCATACAAAACTATGCGGGCGGCCTCACCAGTGAGCGGATCGACCACGATCTGCGGGCCGACGAGGTCGGTACCCGTAGTTATCTCTTTCGGAACAAGTGAATACGCGTAGTCAAACGCCTCGTTCGAGCCCAACTGCTGCAGCAGCAGAAACACCAGCACGTTGAGGCCGATGATCGTGTAATTGACTATCGGTGTGATCGTGCGGTCGGTATTGTCGTCACCTATCGGAAACATGTAAAGATTAGCCTATTCCGGCGTCTTCCCGGACCTTCAAAAGCTCATAACCCTCGCTGCGTGCAACAAATGTGGCGGCGGTAATATCGCCGGTCACGTTCAATGTCGTACGGCACATATCGAGGAGGCGGTCGACGCCCAGGATGATCGCGATCAGTGCCGGATCAATGCCTATCATTGCCAAAATGCCGATGATGAACGGTATAGAACCGGACGGAACACCCGCAGTGCCGATACCACCGAGGATCGCCATATACACGACCATCAACTGCACACCAAGAGTGAGATCGACACCGGCAAGCTGTGCGAGAAATAACACCGTCACACCTTCGTAGAGTGCGGTGCCGTTCTGATTCGCTGTGGCGCCCACCGTAAGTACGAAGCTGTTGATTTCCTTAGGCACGCCCAGGTTTTCGTTCGAAACGCGCAACGCTGTAGGGAGCGTGGCGTTGGACGAAGACGTCGAGAAGGCGGTGACGATGACCGTGCGGATCCGCTTGAAAAACTCGATGGGGCTGATCTTTGAAAGAAAGTAGATCGAAAGCGAATAGACGCCGAAGAAATGGATAGAGAGGCCAAGAAGTACGGTAAACCCGAACCACCCGAGCGACCGCAGCAGATCGAAACCGAAGACGGCAATATTGTTGAAGATGAGGCACGCAACCGCATATGGGGCGAAGATCATTATGATATCGATGATCTTAGTAGTTATTGCAAAGAGCGAGTCCATCACGTTGACGAACGGAGCTGAAACCGGCGCAGGCATTAATGTGACCGCAACGCCGATGAGCAATGCGAAAAACATTATATGAAGCATGTTCGGACTCGTGCCCGAGATAGAGTTGAACACGTTGGTTGGCACGATCGTCTTGACTGCCTGCATCAAAGGCGAATCGGTCGCAACTGCCTCGGCGGCTTTCTTTTGCGCTTCAGTCGCGGAAACCGCTCCGCTTCCGAATTTCTCCTTGAGTTGCGCCTGTACGGCAGGGTCGATCCTCTCGCCGGGCCTGATCGTGTTAGCCAACACAAGGCCGATCACGACGGAGATCGCAGAAAGTATGAGGCAATAGACGAAAGCCTTTACGCCGATACGGCCGAGCTTGCGAATATCGCCGATGCCCGCAACGCCAACGACCAATGACGAAAAAACCAGCGGGACCACGATCAGTAACAGGAGACTCAAGAACAATGTTCCGATCGGCTGTGTGATATTTGAAATGAACCAGACAACGTTCGGATTTGTGCCGCCCAAGGTCGAATTAACGATCAGCCCGGCGAGGACACCGACGAGGAGCCCGATCAGGATCTTGGTATGCAGGGCCATGCCTTTCGGCTTGTCCGGCGTTTCGTCGTCAAGATCGGTTGTTAGCTCTCTTTCGTATTCGTCATCAGGTATCCGGTCGGTGTCTGTTTCGGCCATCGGAGATCCTCAACTTGAAGGGATTAGAAGAACCGGCAGGTGCCGGCGCATTGGAGTTTAGCAGAAGTGCCCTAAATTTCACATTGCAGACAAAATGAACAGTTTTGGCGTAAACTATCGGTCGAAAAGAAAATTTCTGAAACCGTGGGCGATTGACCCTTTATCTAGTCAGATAAGTAAAGGTTTTCATTCGCATTCTCCTGCCCCCGGCTTCACAAACCGGGGGTAAAGTTTTCCAGGGAGTAGTTCAACAGGTTTTTACATTCATCGCCGTATGAACCTTTTTCGTGAATCATTCCTCCTGTTTTCGCTCAATCTGCTTGACGCACTGTTGACCATCGTCTGGGTACGCAACGGCGTCGCGACCGAAAGCAATTTCCTGATGGCACAATTGCTTGAGGTCGGCGACCTGACTTTCTTGGGAGCAAAGCTAGCTATCGGAACCTTTGCGGCGTTCGTTTTCCTGCGGTTCGGCGGCGAGAGCCGGGTCGCGAAATACGGCATCGCACTGGCGCTCGCTGTCTACATCAGCCTAATGGGTATTCACTTCATCACGGGGTTATCGGCGGCCGGACTTCTCCTGTGACGTATTTGACTACCTGGATTTTTACAAATCCTTACATCTAAAATTGTAACGGCGGTGTTCTCAATGTAGTAAAATGAGAACACAACGTCATTATATTCGCGTGCATCAAACACGTGCCATTCCTTGATGTTGAAAGAGGTACATATATGACAAGTAAGCCAGTTTATCAGCTCTCGGCGCGCCAGATCCTCCTTCTGGCATTTGCCGCGGCTTTGATCGCCGTGGGTGCCACCGCTCTTGTTTTTTCCATCGGAAGTTTCTTCAACGAGGGAATATCCGGCACCACGTTTGCCGGGCCGAATGCGGCGCCGGCTGGCATCTCGGACCCGTCGCAGGTCTCTGACGAACAAAACAGTATCGAAGTTTATAAGTCGGTTTCACCCGGTGTCGCTTTTATCAATACTACGTCTGTTAGACAGGACGGTTGGGGTGATACGCAGGAAGGCCGCGGTAACGGAAGCGGCTCTGTTATCGACAGCAGCGGCCATATTCTGACAAATTATCACGTCGTGGAGCGAGCCCAACGGCTATCTGTAAGCTTTGGCGGCGACAAGACATATCCGGCGAAGGTCGTTGGCGGAGACCCCGATACCGATCTTGCAGTGATCAAGATCGAGCCCCCGGCAGCCGGCCTGACGGTTGTGTCATTGGGCGATTCGGATAACCTGGTCGTAGGCCAGAAGGTCCTTGCGATCGGGAACCCCTTCGGGCTCGACCGAACGCTGACCACGGGCGTGATCTCAGGGCTGCAGCGTCCTATACGGGCGCGAAACAATCGGCCTATCGACGCTGCGATCCAGACGGACGCGTCCATCAATCCGGGAAATTCGGGTGGGCCGCTCCTTGATAAGTTCGGCCGAATGATAGGTATCAATTCACAGATCCTTTCGCCCTCCGGTGCATCGGTCGGAGTTGGCTTTGCCGTACCTGTGAATACAGCCAAGCGGATCATTCCGCAGTTGATCCAGTTTGGCGAAGTAAAGCGGCCGAAACTTGGCGCTTCGCTCCCGAGCGTGGAAGATCTCGCTCGACGAGGCTACCGAATGCCTGTCGAGCACGGACTGCTGGTTTATCAATTGGTTCCGGGCGGATCGGCCCAGGCTGCCGGCCTACAGAGCATGGATGCCGACGGCGCGATCGGCGACATATTGCTTTCCGCCGAGGGCACAAAGTTTACCGATCTCGACGATCTTTATCGCATGCTCGATAAAAAACGCATAGGGGAAACCGTGAATTTTGAGATCTACCGCGACGGAAGGACACTAACGGTGCCTGTCAGGCTCCTCGCTTCGCCGACTACGTCGACCACAACGCGTCGTGGTGTGCAGGAATAACGTCAGATTAAAATTTGAATCTTGCGGCGGGTTGAACGGCCTGCCGCATTTTTTATGTCCGAACTGAACGACTTTCGAAATGATGGTTTTGGATGGATCTGCCGCCATTGTGAACGTGAAACGGAAGGGGACGCCCCCGCAACAGACCATTCACGGCTCATGACCGAAGGTGAAGCTGAAAGTAAAACTCTCGAGCTATCAAATCGCGCGTTGGCCAAATGGGCGGACGCTGCACGGACACGGCTTGTTTGTCCGCGATGCGGGATCACAGAGACGGTCGACCGGCGTTAATTATGTTAGATTGAATTTAATGCTTCGGAAAGAACTTGAGGCCGCTGTAATGCTTGCCCGCACCGCGTCCGATGCGGTCCTCGATCATTACTCGCGTGAGATCTTTGCTGAACAAAAACTTGGTGTCGATGAGTATTTCGAACCGGTGACCGCCGCCGACAAGGAAGCCAGCCGCATTATCGTCGAAGGACTCAGTGCCGCTTTTCCCGACGATGCCGTGTTATCTGAAGAAGAAGTGGATAATGCCGAGAAGCGCCTTTCCAGAAAACGTGTTTGGATCGTTGACCCGATAGACGGCACGGCCGGCTTCGTTAAAAAAGATGGTGATTTTGCTGTTCAGATAGGGCTGGCCGAAAATGGAGAAGCGGTCCTGGGTGTGGTGCTCCTTCCCATTCATCGGACGGTCTATTACGCGGTAAAAGGCGAAGGGGCGTTTGCGGAGGTCGATGATTCAAAGAAACGTTTGCAGGCCTCGGACCTTACGTTGTTTGAAGAGATGACCCTCGCGTTCTCGCGTAATCATCCGAGCAAAGGAATAACAGCGATCATTTCCGATTTTCGTTTTGGGAACGCCGTGCAGAGAGGTTCGATCGGACTGAAGGTCGGGCTGATCGCGGAACAACAAGCCGATCTTTACATACATCTTTCTCCACGAACAAAACTTTGGGACACATGTGCACCCCAGGTAATCCTGGAAGAGGCGGGAGGACGGCTGACCGACCTTTTTGGGGATGCCTATCGGTACGACGTCAGCGACGTTCAAAATCACGGCGGCATTGTTGCTACCAACGGCATTTCCCACGACGCTGTCATCGAAAAGCTGCGGCCGATCCTGAACGAGATCGGCCGATTGAAAACTAGGTCTAAGGCTTTGAATTAGTTGACGTCCTCACTCAGTTCCGCGAGATTGACAGCGCGACGTTGCTCTTTTCTTACGTTCCGCCAAACAGAGATCCCTTCGCCGGTAAGTTTGAATATAGCCTTTCGATTCTGAAACAGCAGCTTTATCCACGCCATTCTTCCCATTTGCGGAAAGTAGATCCCGCGGAAAAACAAGCGCGCCACAAGGTGAGTAATGCGGATCTGGATCGGGGCCTCAGGTATCGATTTGATCGCCTCGTAGTTTCGTTGCGGGGCATAACTTCTCGACCACGCACGAAAAGTCTCTGTTTTAGCGTCCTCAATGGTCATCTTCAACGGGTCGTGCGCCATAACGAACGGCGCGAAATCGAGCCAATGGACCGGACGCTGAAGACGTCCGCTTTTTTCGAGGCGTTCGTAAAGAGGCGTAGCTGGGAACGGGGTTAACTGGCCAAAAACGGGAAGGCCCGGCGCCCACTGTTCTATCTCATCAACCGTACGGTCCGCGACCCCGACGGTGTCGTTATCCATTCCAAAGATAAATGAGGTTATCGCAAAAATGTTCCGGCGGGCCAGTCCATCGATGACCTTCTTGTAATCTGCCGGTTTCGAGAATTGCTTGTTGACGTCTGCCATGTTGGCCGGATCGATCGATTCCATGCCGATGAAGATCCAGCGTCCGCCGGATTCCGCGATCAGATCTACGAGCTCGTCATCACCGAGAAGATTGGCACTTATCTGCGCGACCCACGGAACGGTCGCACCGGCGGCGATAACATCTCGCAAAAGGCCCTTCAAGCGCTTTTTATTAATGGCTAGATTGTCATCAATGAAGAAGACGGCGATCTGGCCCTTTTCCTTTTTTGCCCGCGCCTTAAGACGCAAGAGTTCTTCTACAACGCTTTCGTTCGTTCTAAATCGGATAGAGTCGCCGAAGAATCCGGTTACGGTACAAAACTCGCACCCATATGGGCAGCCGCGCCCGGTCTCGATAGGAACAACGAAGAACTTGCCCCAGCCATCACCAAATTGCGACATTATCGGACGCAAGAATCGCGGGACAAGGCTGAATTGGTCGAGATCGAGCGATTCCCAGGGAATGTGGGGGTAAGGTTGGAGGCTCGGTTTGATGTCGTTGCCCTTCTGGTCGATCTGTGGCGTGTAGACCTCTCGCAGCTTTCCCGCTGCCGCATCTTTTACGATCTGCGGCCAAGTCTCATCCGCCTCGCCGAGCGCGACGGCGTCCGCATGTCGCGGCCCACCGTTGCGGCCTAATGCCTCCTCGTAACATTCGGTTACGTGCGGGCCGCCCATCACGACCGTGAACCCTGCCTCGCGAAGCGAATCTGCAACAAGATATGCTCGCGCAACCATTCGAGTCATTGCGCCGATCCCCACAAGCCCGATGTTTTCGTCGCGGCAAAACTGGACCAGTTCCGGTCGCGTCATCGCCTTTGCATTCCCGTCGATGAGGATCACTTCATGTTCTTTTGGTGTAAGCGATTGAAGCAAGAACATCCACAGATGCGGCATGAAATTGCGCGTGATCCCGTTGTCAGGGTTGTAAAGTAATATCTTCATCGGCAAATCAGGAGTACTGCACATTCTTACACCGGCGATCCGCGGACGCCGAAGTGGGAACCTACTTCTTACAGCTCGGAAATATAACCGGGGAGGGCGTACGAGCGAATTGAAACTTCATGTTCATGCGAATGTTATCGTCGCGCGAAGCATATCACAATTATGTTCGGTACTTAACATATAAAAACGCATCGATTTCGGGAGGTTCCAGAACCGCTGAGCCGCGTGATGGTTATGTCGTACTATCTGCAAACTTATGCGATCTTAGAAAAGTCGCAGCAAAATGACGTAACCAATCACTGTTGGCATAGGACGTATCATCGCATTTTACGACCCGATTTGCTATTTCAGCATTATCATTTTGATAAAGCGCTTAAAAGCGCGTTCCGGGAGAAGGCGTCTGAGGGCAAGTATCCCCTTTGTATTGACCCCGTAACGGAGACGTTTTGAATCATCAGTAACGGCATCGTAGATCGTCTGGGCTACGACCGAACCGTCAGGCGCTTCGGCTCCCGCCTTTTGCATATTCGGCACCACTTTTTCGACAAAGTGATCGTAGGCGGTGAGGCCCTCCTTTTTTGCGATCACCTGCGACCGGTCGTAGAAATCGGTTTTTATCGGCCCGGGCTCGATGATCTTTACGCGGATGTTGAACTGTTCGAGTTCGTACTGAAGGGATTCTGAAAACCCCTCAACCGCCCACTTCGTTGCATGATAGAGACTGTAGAGCGGAAACGTCATACGACCGCCGACCGACGCGATGTTCACGATATGGCCACGTTTTTGCTCTCGAAAATATGGAATGATCTCGCGGCAGACGTTCATGAGCCCAATGATGTTCGTTTGAAGTTGCCGGTTCACCTGTTCATACGTAGACGCCTCAAATGGGCCGACGACGCCGTAACCGGCGTTGTTAACAACAGCGTCGATGCGGCCGAATTTTTCGAGCGTCTCAGCGATGGCTGATCTGATCGAATCGATATCGGTGACGTCTAGCCGGATGCACTCAACATCGGCGATCTTCTGAAGATCCTCCGATTTCTCAGGCCGCCGCATCGTCGCTGCCACCTTCCAGTTCTTGGCTTGAAATAACTTTACGGTTTCCCTGCCAATGCCGGTTGAGGCACCAGTGACAAGAATCACTTTTTCCATAGCTCAAGAATTTACCACTTCTTTGCACAAGCCCGCAGGACTCATGATGCGACTTTGATAGAATCGATTCGAAAATGTTCGAATCTATCCATTTCGAATCAACTGGCCGGAAGACAACAAGTGCCTCGAAGCCCGAGGTGCTGGAAAAGCTGCGTGCGATAGTCGGCGAAGAAAATGTGGTTATTGATCCCGACCGCGTAGAGCCGTACGGGGCGGACGCGGTCAAGGAAAAATTCCCGCCTGAGGCGGTCGTGTTCCCTGAATCGACCGCGGAAATGGTCGCGATATTAAAGCTTGCGAACGAGTATTTGTTTCCCGTCACGGCACGCGGCGGCGGTGTTGGTTACACGGGTGGCGCGGTGCCGGTTGACGGGGGCATTGTGATCGGCACCGACCGGATGAAGAAGATCATCGAGATAAATGTCGATGATCTGTACGCGATCTGCCAGCCCGGATTGACGACGTTTGAACTGCAGCAGGCCGTGGCCGAAACGGGATTGATCTTCGCACCTGACCCTGCCTCGTACAAAGATTCATTCATCGGGGGCAACATCGCTGAGAACGCCGGTGGAATGCGTACGCCAAAATACGGCGTAACTAAACATCACGTGCTCGGGCTTGAGGTAGTGACGGCAACGGGACAAGTCATTCGCACCGGCGGCAAGACCGTAAAGAATGTTGTCGGCTTCGATCTCACAGGGCTGATGTGCGGCAGTGAGGGAATGCTCGGCATTATCACGGAAGCAACACTCAAGCTCCTTCCGATGCCCGAAGCGACATCAACAGTGCGTGCGAATTTTCACTCGATGGAAGCAGCCTGCAAAGTGCTCACAAAATTCACTCCTGAAGGCTTGCTCCCGATGGCGATGGAGGTGATCGACAAGTTCTGCGTCGAGGCAGTCGAGCAAAACTTCGCCTTTGGTTTGTCAAAAGAGGCAAATGCCATTTTGATAGTCGCGGTTGACGGCTGGCGCGAGGAGGTCCAAAAGAACGCAGCCACTATCGAACGCATCATCGGCGAAAACGGCGGGTTCGACATCGTGCGTGCGAGGTCGAAGGAAGAAGAAGACAAACTTTGGGATGTGCGGCGTGCAATATCACCCAGCCTGATGAAATTTGGAACTCTGAAAATAAACGAGGACGTCGTTGTACCTCGTTCGAAGGTGCCGGAGCTTGTCGCAAGGATCGAGGAGATCGGCAAACGTAACGACACCTTCGTCGCAAATTTCGGCCACGCCGGTGACGGTAACATTCACGTCAATTTCGTCGTGGATCGCGAGGACAAAGCCGCGATCGCCCGGGCGAGAAAATGTGTCGCCGAGACATTTAAGCTCTCGGTCGACCTCGGCGGCACGATCTCCGGCGAGCACGGCATCGGGTACGTAAAAGCGCCATATTTGGAATACGCGATCGATCGGCCGACGTTGGAAATTATGAAAAGTATTAAGAGTGTGTTCGATCCAAACGGCATTCTTAATCCGGGAAAAATGTTTATTTAGAATTCCATCGGAACCAAGAAACCAAGCTCAACAAGCCGCCGGACGACCGCGGTGAATGTCGGCGCGATTTGGGATGTAGGCTGCCCGGATCTTGCAGCGAGCTTTTTCAGTTGATCGCGCAAAGAAACGCTACCTT
>DATFEW010000047.1:0-17931 GCA_035250805.1 Pyrinomonadaceae bacterium | reverse complement strand
GATCCCAAATATCTCAAGGAAAAGCACGTAAGGGATCTCGTGAATGTCTCCGACGGCTTTTTCGTAACTTTCCTCGCCATTGATCGCCTTTGAATTCGTGAACATATGCACGAAAAAAAAGAGGCCGAGCGGAACGATGCCAGTTAGCTGATGCAGCTTTCGAAGCAGAAATGTGTTGCTGAATCGTACCGCCATGCGTGTTCCGAAGTATAAGCCTCGCCTTCTACCCAGATAAAAGCCAGAGAACGGCCATCAGCGGCATGCACCCGATAAAACCGGCGGCAAGATAGACCATCGCACTCATCAGCGTCCAAAAAACAAAGGCGATATGATCGCCAACGTCCGACGACCTCAGCTGGCCCTCTAGATTAAGCGTAGACCGCAAGCCACCGACCGTTTTATCCAAGATCCGCGGGTTGAAATCGCTGCCGAAAAGGTTTGCCGTTTGCCTTCCACGCATAAATGCCGCGTAAACGCCGCGGGGATTTATAACCAGACCCTGGGCGACGTTCATAAGATCGAGTATCCAACCCGCCCAAAACCGGCCGAGCCCACCGGACCCGACCTCCCACGCGGATATTTCGGCCTCACCGCGCCACGTCGTCGGATATTCAGTGAGTATATGATGCACATCGTGGAGCGGCACGGCCCTCCGCCGGTTTTCGACATTCGGAAGCCACACAGGAACGCCTAGATACCGAACCTTTATCCAGCGCTCGTCGTAACCGCCGTCGGGCGGGAACCCGGCGCGCTGAAAAAAGACCTCACGGGCATCGCGCAATCTTGCTTCCGACGCATAGATCATAGGCTGATTATATCCCTATCTAATTATTAGCCGAAATGAATTAACTTGCGTCTCCTGTTTAGGGTTCATTATATTTAGATTGTGCACATTGAGACCCTGAAAGTATTTCGCGACCTCGTCGATCTTCAAAGCTTTTCGCTCGCCGCGGAGAGAAATTTCATAACGCAGTCCGCCGTTAGCCAGCAGATCCGCACTCTGGAAGAGAAATTCAAACGACGGTTGCTGGAAAGGGTCCGCGGCCGTCGCGAGGTGAAGCTAACGCCTGCTGGCGAGGTTTTTTATCGAGAATCGAAAAACGTTCTTGCCGCTTACGATCAACTTCAGGAAAACCTGCGGGGCTTGGTGGGAAAGATCGGGGGCACGGTCAAGGTCGCGTGCGTTTATAGTGTCGGACTTCATGAAATGCCTGCAAAGGTTGGAGAATTTATGTCAAAATTCCCGTCGGCAAAGATCGATCTTGAGTATTCCCGTACGACAAAGGTCGTTCGCGATGTGATGAACGGATCGGTCGAACTCGGGGTAGTTGCTTTTCCCGAGCCAAGACGCGGCGTGACTATCCGTGAAATGCCTCCAAACAAACTTGTACTGATATGTAAGCCGGATCACAAACTCGCAGGGAAAGGAACTGTAAAAACAAAGGACCTGAACGGAATGGACTTCGTGCTTTTCGAACGGGATACACCGACACGAAAGGCCACTGATAAAATTCTGAAGGCGAGGGGCGTCGAGGTTAAAAAGGCCGCTGAGTTTGACAATATCGAGACGATCAAGCGGGCCGTTGAGGTCGGGTTTGGCCTGGCAATCGTTCCGGAGCCGGTGATCGCCGACGAGAAACGCTCTGGACGTTTGGCCGTAGTACGGCTTGCAGAAAAAGAGTGGGTCCGATCGATCGGTGTTATTTACCGAAGCGACCGAAATCTTTCACTCGCTGCGAAAAAGTTCGTGGAGCTTCTGGTAGGGGCGAGTGACTAGAATAACCCCGGAGTTAACAAGTCTATGATCTATGAATACGAGATCAATGTTTTCGTTCGACTCCTTGTGATCTGTTTACTGGCCGGGTTCCTTGGTTGGGAACGAGAAAGCGCGGGTAAGGCAGCGGGCCTTCGGACACACATACTTGTTGGGATCGCAACGGTGCTTTTCGTCGTTATCGGCGAAGACATAGCTCGAGGGTTTCGTGCCTATGGCGATCACGTGCGTTTTGACGCCGCGAACCTGCTCGGTGCGATCGTTACCGGCATCAGCTTTCTTGGCGCCGGGATGATCATTTTCAAACAACGGCAGGGCGGAGACGTTGTGGGGTTGACCACCGCGGCCGGTATTTTGACGACCGCGGCTATTGGAGTTCTCGTAGGAATGCAAAGATTCCTTCTTGCTGTAGGCAGCACGGTAATCGTTTTTGTCGTATTGCGTTTCTTAAACTACTGGGAGCCAAGGAACCGGATGCGTCGAGCGACAGACAGGCCCGAGTCCGTTGCGGAAACTCAGTCAAACGAAACGTAAGTGCGGTGGGACGTCGAAGCAGTTTCATTCAGAGCGCTCCCTAACATCGGGATGATTCCTTGTGTCTCCATGAACTCACGGCCCAGGAGGCGGCGAAATCGTTTTTCCTTTGCCTCACCGGTCACCTCCCTATAAATTCCGCGGAAAAATGCATTCACGATCTCAGGTGCAAATTGTTTTCCCGAATTTCTCTGAAGATCGTCGATCACCTCGTTAACAGGGCGGCGGCGTTTGTAAGGCCGGTCGGTGGTCATCGCATCGAACGAATCCGCAAGGTTCACGATCTTTGCTATGAACGGGATCTCGCGATCATAAAGACCGTCAGGATAGCCGCGCCCATCCAGCCGTTCATGGTGATATTTCGCCGCCAGCGGAACGTCGGCATACGGATGATTTATCGGCATCAGGATCTCGTATCCCACGCGCGGGTGCTTATTCAATTCGGATGATTCCTTGGCATCGATCCGATACGGCGCGTTAATTATTTTTCGCTCGACCGTGATCTTGCCCACGTCGTGCAAGTATCCGGCAACCGCCGCTCCCTCGACCTCCTGATCGGTCCATCCTAATTCGGATGCGATGATCTCGGAGTATTTCCCTACACGGACCGAGTGGCCTTCAGTGTACTTGTCCTTTCGGTCGATCGCCGCGGCAAAGGCCTTTACGGTGTCGTTGTAGGTCAACCTAAGATTTTCGTAAAGCTTACGGTTTTCGTCTGCGCGACGCTCGAGCTCAGCCATCATATTCCGCTGGGCTATGGCCACACCGATATGCCGGGCCATCGCGCAGATTATTTCGCGGTCGTAGCTCGTGTATGGTTCCCCGGTCGCCTTCTGTCCGAGAAAGACCGCACCTACTGTTTCGTCGTGCACAACCAACGGTACAAACAGTTCGAGATCAGAGCTTTCAAAACTGTGGTCGTAGATCTGAAAGAACGGAAGTACCTTTGCCTGCGAGATCTCGATCGGATAAAGGCCGTTTGCCAGGAATTGGCGCTCATCCTCATAACAAAGTGAAAGCGTCAACGGAAAATCCTCCGCAAAACCGCGGACCGCCAGCATATTCAACTCGTGTCCATACCGCGAATAACTTGCAACGCCCCCGCGCATGATCGCCAGGCTTCCAAGCAGAAGGTGCAGCGACATTCGCATCGTCTCTTGAAAATTCGGCTTGCTCGTCACCGCCTGGCCAAGCTCAGCAAGCGCACCGAACGTGTGGACCAACTTGTGCCGGTCCTCAGCCAAACGCTTTACATCTGCCGTTTTGAAATCCTGAATTTTCACGATTCGCGATTCACTGAATATCCACGTGCTTGGTAACACCCAGCATATCGAAAAGCTCGACTGTTTCCTGCTTTACATCTGAAAATACCACTTTCGCGCCCTTATTTGACGCGGAATCGATTATTCCCAGCAATATCGATACTCCGATGCTGTTTACCAGCTCAGTTTGCGAAAAATTTACTACAAGCTCATTGCAGCCTTCTTGCAAACGCAAGCGGCACTCGCGCTCGATCTGCTCGCCAGCAAGCTTGTTCAGATAATCGCTGGCATACACTACGGCTTGTTTAGACGGCAAAATGCCGGCGTTCGTCAACGTCGTCTTCATAATGTGGGCTTTCGCTTAGTGTTTTTTAGGGTAATGGCACAACTCGGAGTAATGTTTAACACAACCAGGGTCGGAAAACAACAAAAATCTAATTTGGAGGAAGTAGAGGCCGCAACCCGCTAGCCTTTTCTGAGCTCGGCGCCGGCGGTTGGTTGTCGTGGCGGCATGGAATTGCTGCGCGCAGAAAAGGTAAGGCGGTATACAGTTTTTCTTCATCGCCGAAAATAGAATGCTGCCTACTTACAATGGAGCGCACGCAGGGGAAGATAAAGATGGCAAAAGCAGTTGTTTTGACACTCATGGCGACCCTTGTTGCCATTTGTGCCCAGCCTTCACGGGCACAAACGGCCGTATCACCTTGCCCGCTCGGCGGAAGTTATCGAATCAACGTTGTCGAAAGCGATAAACTTTACTCGGTCGTAAAGGACGCGACCAGCACGGTCCCCTTCGGCGACCAGCAGCGCTTCTTCATGGACCTCTCGACGCGACTGACGCCGCCCGATATGCTCGCCATCGAATGCGAGGGTTCAAGAGTGAGTGTCGGCTCATCGCGAGCGCCGAAAATAACTTACCTCGCCGACGGGCGAACCAGGCGCGAAACGGGCGCAAGCGGGAACTTTGTGAATTCGAAGGTGGAAATGAGGGCCGGTTCGCTTAGTTTCGTTTCTCGCGGCGTTGGTGAAGACAATATCAACGTCACTTTCCAATCAATTGACGGCGGAAACCGGATGCGCGTAGTGCGCCGTATCTACGCGAACCAGCTCCGCGATCCGGTCGTCATCAGCACCGTTTACGATAAGATCGACAATCGCGTCGACTGGAACAATTACGCCGTCAATACTGCAGCTATGCCGCGCACAGGTAACGCCCCGACCTCGAGGGTGTCGGCCACCGTGCCGGACCGGCGTGAAAGCAATGTGGCGGCAGATCTTCGGGGTGCTTTAAATTCCTGGATCGATGCGACAAATCGTCGCGACATCCACGCCCAAATGCAGTTTTACATGCCCGAGATGAAGGCCTATTACCTCGCGCGGAACACGCCGCGGTCGACAGTTCGTGCTGAAAAGGATCGCGTATTCGCAGGTCTACGTGTAGTGGACATTCGTGCCGGTGAGCCTGAGATCATCTTTCAGGATAACGGCCGAGTCGCTGTAATGAGATTCATAAAGGAATATAGGCTGACCGGCCGGATCGGAACGAAGAGCGGCGTTGTTGTGCAAGAGCTGCGGTGGCAACGCGTGGGTAACAAGTGGCGAATATTCAGCGAACGCGATGTACGCGTCATCCGTTAGAACGGCTGATTCCGTCGGATCTGCCTTCGAATGCGCCGCTGTCTGCGTAGCTCTTCCTCTTCATGCCAGAGTTCCCATTGTCGCTGCTGACGACTGCGGTCCGGCATCCCTGTGAGGATCGATTCGATAGATGAGACGGGAGCTTGTCTGACGCCCTCCTGGCCGACAACGCGCGGACGACGCGATCCGTCGCTTGCCCGGATGTCTGAGTGGGCAGGCCTTGAAACCGAATCATCTGAGGTCAACTCGTTAGATGGTCTCTTAGGCCCGGAGGCCCTACTTCCGTTTGATGTCTTTTGCGTCTGCTGCGACATCGTTGTTGTATCCCCGTCAGCAGTTTCGTGATCGGCAGCATCAGATTCGGTTGCTTGGCTTTCTGTGATGGGGGTATCTATGTTGCTGGCAGAAGCTTGATCGGGTGATCCTATCGCTTCAGTTTGAACGGGTTCGGATTCGACAGAAACCACGCCGTCCGCTGCATCGTCGCTTGTTATGGCACCCTGATATAGTGCATACGCGAAAAGGCCAACCACCAGCAAAGCGACCGTCGCCCATAAAACCGGTGACCGAAAGTTTCGGCGGTCGACAGCCTTCTGCGGTTGAGCTTCAAATCTATCCGGAGTACCCCCCGCCGTCCGCGGAACAAGGACATCTTCGGCCGTTGCAACTCCCCCCGAAAGAATTGGCACCTCGATGCGCTTCGTACGCCCGACAGTTTTCGGGGTATCCGAAAAAACAGGTACCGGATCGATGTCAGCGTCGTTTTCAACACCTTCCAATGCAGGGAAATTCCCGGTAATGGTTTTCGGCCGAGAAGATGTTTGAAGATTCGCTTCGGCCGCGGAGGCGCTCTTCATTGCTTCCTCTATCGCATCCCACATTGCGCGAGCCGATACGAACCTTCTATCCGGATCTAACGCCAGAGCGGTATGAATCCGCGCGGCTATCGGTTCAGACACTGCGGCGTCTACGACTGAGGCAAGCTGCAGCGGGTCTGGTCTACCCGCAACGATCGCGGATGCCCTCGCCAAAACATCGACTGGCGGCGTTCCGGTCAATAGATGATATACGGTCGCGCCGAGCGAGAAGATATCCGATCTGACGTCGGTACCGGAACCTTCGATCTGCTCGAGCGGGGAATAACGGCGTGAATAACCAAAAACGCTCTTAATTCCCTGCGTGCTGCCGGAGGTTTCTCTCGCCATCCCGAAATCGAGCAAAACCAGCTTTCCCCGGTTTGTCAACTTTAGGTTGCTCGGCTTCACATCGCGATGAATGATCGGCGGGTCCTGCGAGTGAAGGTAATCCAGTCCGTCCAGAAGATCGAACGTCCACGTCATAACCGTGTCTAATGCAAAACGCTCGCCCCGTTTCAATAAAATGGAAAGGTCCTCACCCTCGATGTATTCCATTATGAGGAAATGTCCGCTTCCCTCGATGAAATGATCGGAAACGTGTGGAAACATCGGATGATGAAGACCATTCAACAAGCGGGCCTCGCGTTCGAAAGCTTCGGTGAGAGCCACATCGTCATAAAACGTTTCCTTGATCGCCACGTTCGTGCCAAATTTCTGATCCACGGCACGATAGACAGCGCCCATTCCCCCTACACCGATCTGTTCTTCGACCAGAAATCTGTCCTGCAATATTGTCCCGGATCCGATCATTTGCCCCTTTAAATGCAATTCCGGTGCCTCCAACTACACCGTTTTCCTAAGTATTCTTATGAATAGTTTTATGCGCCATTCTTTCTAAGTTAGTCCTTAGGAATACACTAAATCCGACTATAAGCATACAAACTCGTTCGCGGAAGCATTTAAGGGCCGGTATATGAACGAATCGACTGATATTGCGGCCATCGGATCGCTGACCGGAATGGCCGTATTGTCGTTGTCATCAGGCAACAAGCTCGGACGGGTCGCTGATGTTCATATCGACCCGGTTAACGGGTTGGTGCTCGGCCTCTTGCTGACAGGCGAAGAGGGTGCAACGTTTGACCTGCCTTACGAGAAGATCTTCAGCTTTGGCCGGGATGCCGTGATGGCGGAATCGGACGAGGCGGTTGGCCTTGTTTCAGACATTGAAGCACCTAAGGGCCGAAACGCGAAGGACCTATACGGGACAAAGATAGTGTTGGAGAGCGGGGCAGTACTCGGAGATATCGCCGACATTCTGGTTACTTTGAAACCGCCGCCATCCGTACTGTATGAGGTGCGCCGCTCGATGCTTGACCGGTTTCTCGGCCGTACATTTTTTATTCCTGCATCGGTCGCTTATGTACTTTCCGACAATGCCGAGCGGCTTCTGGTCCCTGACCTGACCGCGGAGATCGCCTCACCAGACGCGAAAGCATTCGCAGGTCCCACCGTGGACATACGCAGTTTTGCGAGTTATGAATCCTATGACAGCGAAGATGAAACGATTCTTCGCGAACCGGACGAGGATGCGACCGTGCTTCGCCGCCGCGAGAATTGAAGTGACGAACGCGACAGGGAAAGGCGAAGAAGCGTCGTTGCCCATCGAGGATGATTTCTTAAATCGCGTCATTCCGAAGGAATGCACCCAGCGTCCGTAGGCGGACAAAAAGCGAACCAAAATAATACTTCCGTCGAATTGCGTGCGACTCAAAGGTTATTGAGGAAAATACTAAACCAATTGTACTTTCGCCAACCACTTTGTTCCGCTATCGGAAGTCTATACGCTAGTGTTATTTTGGCGAATATCTTTCCGCAGACACCGCATCGCGCCTTCAAGCTAAGTCCAGGACAGTCTGCTTCCTTTCAGCAGGAACAGTATTTGCACTCCACCAGATCACTCAAATGAGATTTGGTTGCCGATGGGCAGCCGGATGGGTAGATTCGATTGAGATCTAGCTGTTTTGATTTCCGTTCGGAGATTTTCTATGCCAAACCCGGCTGCTCGGGACGCCAGCTGCGCGGGTTATATGTTAAGGGGGATAATAAAATGAAACGAACTCTCATAGCAATGATGATGATCACAACGTTGATCACCGCTTCGGTCGCTAATGCTGGCGTTGTGTCTAATAAGGCTTCGGCAGCTGCGCAATTAACAACGATCCCTATTACCGGGACTAACGCCCTCGGCGAGATCATTTTTAATGGAACATTCGATGTGCAAAGGTTTGCTGTTAGGAATGGAGAACTTGTCGCTATAGGCACACTTACTGGGGCGCTCACTACCGCAGCAGGCGTCGTGAATGTGCCCGCTCGAGTTATTACACTGGATGTCACTCCGGCTCAAGCTTCATGCGAGATCTTGGATCTGGTGCTCGGGCCGCTTGATCTGAATCTTTTAGGATTGGAGGTACATTTAGATCAGGTACATCTAAACATCACGGCGGTGCCGGGTCCCGGCAATCTGCTGGGTAATCTGCTTTGTGCGGTCGCAGGATTGTTAGATGCGGGCGGACCGCTTCAAGGCATAGTCGGACTTCTCAACAACATACTGAGAAACTTGTAGGTTGAGCCGGCTGGTTATTGAGAATGCGAAAGACTCCAGCCGACGAGGGGTCTTTTGTAGTTTCGCCGGTATGTGTAGTGGCACTGGTTGAGGCATGGACAAATTGGGACGACGTTTCAATATGGTTCACCTGCTCCGCTCAACGTCGTTTCCTATCAGGCCAATAGTGGCCATAACTGCGAATATGATTAAACTTACACGGCAACCTGGGATCGGGCCCGGGCGGTACGACGTTTGCGTAATGTTTGTGGGCCGACGATTATTCAAGGGGGAATTATGAGAAAGAAGATTCTTATTCTGGGGTTGATGCTTGTATCAACCGTATTAACTCTGCCTATGGAAGGATTTGCCCGGGCCGGAAACAAACCCGCATCTGTGGGATCTTCGGGTGACACGCAGATAAGCGTTACGATAGGCCAGCCGAGACGCCGACGAAGGATCCGACGGAATGGGCGTTGGGTTTGGGTGAGCTATCGCAGCCCGTACTACCGCCGTAACCGATACCGGCTCGTACGCCGATATTATTGGGATGACGGTTTCAGACGCACGCGAATGGTAAGGGTCTACTACTGATCATGACCACGACGCGGTCTTTTTATGTCTGAAAAATGTTTACAGGCGCGGGTCGAAAGGTTTACCATCGGTTTGCCGGAATTCACGGCCCATTGTATGGAAACAGATCCGCTCTCCTTTCAGATCCGCGCTGGCGACATTGACCGCATAGCCGGCCGCGTTCAAGAGTATTTTCGAACCAATAGAGAGATAGACTGCTCGCGGCAAGTGGTCAGGGACGCGCTGGCAGAATGGTTCGAAACGGAAGCGGTAAATCTTTGGGAACAGGCAGCAGAGCTTCTAACCACGCCGCGAATGAACGAATCGCGCGAGTTTCAGCGCATACTCGAAAGAAAGATCGCCAGTGCCGAACCCGCTTACCCGGCGAGCGAATTTCAGCCGATCTTCGATCTTGGCGAGGCCAGCGTGTTTAATGGACAAAGGTCCTATTCGAGAAACAAACTCGGAGCAATGATCCAATACCTGACCAGCAGGGGATATGACATTTATAAGACTCAGCTCAACAAGCTTCTCTTTTACGGCGATCTCGCATTTTTCGATCTCGCCGGTGTTGGAATGTCCGGTGCGGTTTATCGAAATCGGCCGTTCGGGCCGGTGGCGGATCCGGTCGAAGACCTTTTGATGGATCTCGACGCCGACGGGAAGCTTCACATAATAAGCAAACCCGATCAGTTAGGCCAGCGGATCATTGCAGAACCAGCTGGTGCCGAAACGGAACTTTCTCCTGCTGAACGAAGAACGCTGGATTGGGTTTTGGAAACCTTCGGTAGAATGAGGTCGGGCGAGATCAGCGACCTCTCGCATAGCGAGCTTGCGTACAAATTCACGAAACCCAACCAACCGATCGCCTACGAATACGCAAAGTTCTTCAAATACCGCCCTCCCAGTGATCTGCTGGATCAATGAGCGTGTGTTTAAGCGGCCTCAAGAAGTTTGGACATGGAGATGCGTGTTCCGTCGTCTGTCTGCTCGATCCGGACATCATCCATTAAGCGCTCCATCAGCTTGAGCCCCCAGCCGCGGCGAGCCTCGGATTCAGCATCTTCTGTCGGCGCCTTGTCCGTAAGACGAACCCCGCGGTTTGCGACGGTAATGGTCATGCGGCTGCCGGCGAGGTGAAATGAAAGGCGGATCTGGCCATCGGGACTGTGGCTGTGCTCCGAGGCGTTGATGCATGCTTCAATTAGTGCGGTCTTTATCTGGTTGATATCACTAGACTTAAAGCCGTGCTTCCTGGCTATGTCCTCGAGCGTGTGTGCTGCAACGAGCTCAGCGTCGCCGCCCATGGGGATCGCGATCTCATATTCCTCTCCCGGCAATTCAACTTTAGGTGAAGCATCCTCGCCAAGGAATTCACTAAGCAGCTCGACTTGTCGCCGCGAGGACCCGAATGCGTTTCGACGCGCGATGACTTCCATCGCCTCCGGCTTGAATCCCTCGGCCGCGATCAGCCAAATTCTGTAGTTGGGAAAATCGCACATCAACGCCACTGCCTCCAGCCGGTCGCACCAGAATTCGGTGAGATCCTTATCGGCTTCGAGCTTCGAATCGATCTCCGCGACCAGCCAGGCGGTTTCGTCATCTGCGCTATATGTACCTTTCGTGAAGCCTATGCCGACGGCTGAACGTTCAGCGTCGATGTGAGTGCTGAGCTGCGGATAAAACGACTCAGTATGCGCAGTGAAAATAATGGCTGGAAGATCGATACGGTCAGGGTCGTTGCGCAAGTTTGTGATAAGCTCCTCGGCCATACCTTTGTATCCAACCTTAAAGGCCTCATAATCGAAAAGAGCCCTTGGGACCGGGCGACGCTCAAAGCTGGACATAAGATCGCGAAGGTCGAGCGATGCTGCCATTCGATAACGCCGCGCCATTAGCTCCGGCGCCCGACGTATATACGACGCGAGTTCGTCCGCGATGACCGGCGCGCGGTCTTCGCCAGCAAGCTCAAGCCGGAAACGGGCGCGAATAAAGTCGCAGAAGACAAGATCCTCGCGCATCACCTCAACACGGTTTGAGGTTACTCGGATCAACTCTTCGACATTCAACACATTCAACAGCCGTTCAAACTCGTCGTTTGTCAGATCTAGCCGCCTCTGCCATTTTGCGATAGGCAGGAGCGGCGTTTCACGGCTGATCGAATCGTAGAGAAGACTGATCAGTTTTTGTCCCGCTTCCTTTGTCGGAACCGCCGCTTCAATGACGTCGTCGAAGTGTGCTCCAATCCCGCCTGAAAAAAGCTCCTGCGAATATGCGTGCTCGACACTCGTAAAGCGATCAAGGGCATTTTCCTCCGCAGCAGCACGACGGATAACCGCGTCGATCTTACCGGGATCGTTCCGCAGCTGGGTCACAAGCAAGTCACGCGCCTCTTCCGTTAGTTGAACTACCCGCATAGCCGCCAGCTTTTCAGCGATCTCCGCCGCATGGTCCTCTCCCGGAGCGTTCAGCAATATTCGCGGCAGGTCAACGCCCCTTCCAAAAAATCGCCGGTGTGCGGAAAAAACAAATTGAAACCCCGTGCTCCATTGTTTTCGGATCGCATCAACATATCCCTCTGCATCAGACAGATACGCCGCTTCATGAACTGCGTCGAGCATTACAAAAAGGCGTTGGCCCGAGGCCGCGGCACGCTGAGGCAATGCAAAGCAGGCCTTGATCAATGACCCTGAGTCAGCTGAAGGATCCAGCGAAGCGCTCGAGTCGATCAGATCCTCGAGCCACACCGAATCGCGTGGGGAAACGAGCTTCGAGAGCTCGTCGAATGTCGGCGAAGCGAACACGATCCCCGGCTCCTTTCGCCCGAAGGCAACAGCCTGCGCCAGAAACTCGCGTGCAAACCGGATAGCGGAGCGCCCTGTGTTCTTGTCGCGCCGGTCAAAAGCAAAATAGATCGGAACAACATCGCCGTATTCAAAAAAAATAGAATCATAGGTCTGAAGCAGCAGCTCTGACGCTCCGGCACCCGGCTGTGCAAGAAGAAAAAGGCCGCCTTCGACAGACGCGCCTTTTGCGTGGTCGGCAAGCCGCTCAAGCTCGGGGCCCCGACCAACCAGCTCTCCAATTCGCCGCCGCGCGAGGATGGTTTTTTGATGAACGCCGCTCATTTAGTTGATCTTTTCTCTGAACGAACGTCCAAGGTCCTCATAGATGCGTATCACGTTTCGTCCTTGTTCCTTCGCGTCATAGAGTGCCATATCGGCGGCGGTTATCCAATCCTTGGGTTCCTCAAATTCCGGGGTATAGCCCGCCACTCCCACACTGATGGTGACAGCGCGGTGAGGAAAGTCAGTACGCTCGACACGTTGACGAATACGTTCGGCGATGACGGCCGCTTCTTCCCGGCCTGTGTGAGGAAGCAGGATGGCAAATTCCTCGCCGCCATATCGTGCAGCAACGTCGGCTGTACGAAGTGTCTCACGAAATGCGTTAGCGATCAGTCTCAGAACCTGGTCACCGGCGGGATGTCCGAAGCTGTCGTTGTACGACTTGAAATGATCTACATCTATCATCAGCAGGCACATTGACGATCGGTAACGCCGGGCCTGACTGATCTCTTCCAAAAGCCGTTCTTCCAAATATCCGCGGTTACGAAGGCCGGTAAGCGAATCGGTGATGGATCGTTGCTCGTACTCGCCGGCTTTGGTTTTTAGCTTCGTCCGATCGATCGCCATAGCGATCTGCGGCGCGATCGTCCCGAGCAGGTCAAGATCCTTTTGGCCGAACGCTTCGTTTCCCGCGCGGTCTGTGAAGTTCATTACAGCGATTTGGCGATCGCCTATTGCGATCGGATAACTGATGAACGACGAAGTCTTGTATCGCCAATCGCTCGGTGCGGATTCGACCCCGATCTTGGGCAGATCCGCAAGTGTTAACGGACGGCCGCTTTCGATCGCGTGGCGAGCTATCCGGCTGCCAAGGTCCTCGGCGGAATAAAGATCTATGGCCGACCCTATGGCGGCCTTTGCCCTGAAGTTGTCCGAGGTCTCGTCGTGAATAAGCAGCGACGCGCGTTCAGCCCTGACAAGCTCTGCGGAGACCTGCATCAGGTGCATCCAAAAATCTTCGGTGTCGATACCGCGAAGGCTTTCATTGAATTTCAAGAGGCCTCTCGCCAGCGAGTCGCGCGTTGAAACCTCGTCCCGAAGACGAAGTATCTCGATCTGCGGCGCAACCGCTTTCGACAATCGAACGATCTCATTCGCCAAACGTTCGTCGGAGATGGCCGCTCCGATCGCGATGGCACTCCGAATTTCGGCTCCGACCTTGGAGGGGAATAGTGTTAGTACCCGACCCTCCGTCTCGCTTCCTCGCCGTTCGCGAAGAACCAATGGCTCATCGTTGGCAGCTGCGTCCATCAGTCGTTCGTTATCCGCCGGAAGATTTACGCGGACCGGTTTGCCCTGCAGTTCGCCGCGCGTTATCAAAGGGCCCAGTAGATCCCCTTTGCGCTCAAGCCAGATCAACGATGGAAACTGGTGCCTGTCTTGGAGGAAATCAAGGACTGACGCACACGCCTCGCGATATCCCAGCCGCATAAGCGAACCGATCAATGAGCGTAGGGCCATAACGCCCGGGTCCTGAGGGGCCGGTGGCCGGTCTTCGATATCTACCGTATATGGCTCGTCGATCCGGGTCGCAGCTGCCGGCTCGGCTGCCGGGGCGTCACGGTTCGATTCGATCTTTACCACGTTGTCGGGTGTTGAGACTACAAACTTAGAAAGCGCTTCCGACGCATTATCAATGCCCGTCTTCGAGCCGGACATCAGAACATTCTCAAAAAACTCGGTTGGTCTAAACTTGCTCCATTCTCCGGAAATTGCTTTTTCGGTCGCCTTGCGATACTTCGCAGAACTCAGGAATGTTCGTCCGATGATTGCGACGAACCGGCGGCCATGATCCTCGACGGGGAGAGCGCGACACGAAAGGCCGGCGTGGCATTCGTATTCAAAAGGTTTCCCGTTTTCGGTGTTGGCGAATGCCCGGCCGCAATCGAGATCGCAGCGGACAGAGAACTCTTCGGAATTCCAAAGTGTGCGGCAGATCGAATTGTTGTTCGCGGCCGCTGCTTCGTTGTTCTCTTCGTCCAAAACGACAATAGCCACGCCATTATCGTCGGCAACGTCGTGGAGAAACTTGCCTTTTCTCTCAGTTTCGGGTTTCATCGTGGGCACGAGCAGAGTTTTAGTAACCCGTTGTTCAGGGCTCAAATGGACTCTGACCATTTGACGCACTGCTAAATACATCTAATGTTCCGCCTATTTCACTAAAAAGGCCTGGGGGGTCACAGTATTTTCGCATACCGCTCACCCAACGTAAATTCGTAGAGAGGTTTACATCGATCCCTTTTGCGCATCGCTTCAATGCAATGACGTACTGTTTCGACGCAAGAAAAACCTCGTCTTCCGCCTCAATATGTCTAATTCCATTGTTTCGAAATGGCACGCTAGTTGAATTACATAACTCTGAGCAGGTAAATGCCGCTGATTTCAAAACTGGGGGTAGCACAATGATCAGAGAACACGAAATTCCTTCATCCTACATCACTAAACAGGACGAATTTACAAGTAACACGATAGACACGCTTAACGACCTGATCGAGATATGTCAGGACGGAAACGAGGGTTTTAGAGAGGCTGCCGAGGGGTGTGACAGCAGTGAACTGAAGTCGCTATTCACAAAATATTCCAACGAGCGTGCCGCCTATGCCAGCGACCTTCAAGACCTGGTTCGCGGACTCGGCGGAACGCCGGAACACGACGGCTCGCTGACCGCAGCGCTTCATCGCGGCTGGATGGATATTAAGACAGCGATCGCCGGAAACGACGACGCCGCCATCCTTAATGAATGTGAGCGAGGTGAAGACTCAGCGAAAAAAGCGTATAAGGAAGCCCTGGAAAAAGAGCTGCCGGATTATGTACGAACCGCAGTGCAAAGCCAGTATGAGGGCGTGCTGGGCACGCACGATCACATCAAGTCGCTCCGCGACACGTTCAACAAAGAAAAAGCCAGCACGGCAAAGCCGGGACTTTGAGGTCTTGGATATCGGTGATCAATAGGGCGTCGTTTAGCGACTGCCCTATTTTTGTTTGCGTTTTATTTGCCAATCGCGCCAAGGCCGGCCCGCGTATTTGCCTCGATGTTGGGATTCTCTGCGTTTATTCGTATGCAGGCGGCCTGGTGGCCGGGCTTGAGGTGAACAAGCTGAGGAACAATCGCACTACATTCTGCGATGGCGTATTGGCAACGAGTGCGGAAATGGCAGCCGGACGGAGGGTCTATCGGAGATGGAACGTCACCCTTCAGCACTATACGCGCGCGATCTGCTTCGATCTTCGGGTCCGGGACAGGCACGGCAGCGATGAGCGCCCTTGTGTAGGGCATCAACGGATCGATGTAAATGTCGCTTGCCTTCGCGAGCTCGACGATCGTTCCCAGATACATCACCGCGATGCGATCCGCAAGATGCCGCACGGCGCGAAGATCGTGAGAGATAAAAAGGTAGGTCAGGTTCTTTTCCTTCCGCAACCGTGTCATCAGATTCATTATCTGGGCCTGGATCGAAACGTCGAGTGCGGATATCGGCTCATCGGCGACGATAAATTCGGGCTCGACCGCGAGGGCTCGCGCGATGCCTATCCGCTGCCGCTGGCCACCTGAAAATTCGTGCGGGTATCGTTTGATCAGATTCCGGTTCAGCCCGACGCTCTCCATCAGATCTCCGGTCATCGATTCGACGCTTCTTCCCTTCGCCAAACCAAAAGTGCGTATAGGCTCGCCCACGATCTGCCCTACGTTCATCCGCGGGTTTAAGCTCGCATACGGATCCTGAAAAATTATCTGGAGGTGCTTCCTCTGCTCGCGCATCTCGGCTGGAGAGAGTTGTGCAAGATCAACGCCCTTGTAAAGTACGCGTCCTGCGGCAGGTTCGACGAGGCGAATTATTATCCTGCCGACCGTTGATTTGCCGCAGCCTGACTCCCCGACGAGTCCCAGGATCTCGCCTTTCTTAATATCAAGCGATATTCCGTCAACCGCTTTTACGGTTTTGGCCTTTCCGAACACACCGCCGCCCACGCGAAAGTCGACACGCACTCCCTCCAAAGAGATCAGGTTAACTTCGTCAGTCTGCATGGATGTCGAAACTATTTGATCGGGGGCTCTATCGTTACCGGAGTTTCGGTATCGTAATTTACGGTCATTTGCTTTAGAGGGCCGCTTGGGTAATCGACGACGATCTTCACCGGCAATCCCGAATCTTTGCCGATCCATATCTTTGAGTTGAATGGATGGGCTCCCACCGGCGTCACATTCTTGTATGTGTAGACGAGAGCTGCTTTTCCATTCACCGTATCGTTGCCTTCGAACTTCACGTCGGAAAGAGTTTTTAAACCTTCCTCGGTAAACGAATCTCGGAGCGTCGGAATTGCACTGCCGCCCGAAGACTTACTCCAACTGCTGCCGGACTTCATATACATCTGGTCGCCAATGAAGATGATCTCCATTCCCGCTCCGGTGCCAGCGAGATACTTTACATGAAATCTGTCGGGCGCCGAATAATCAACTTGCGACTTCAGCTCGGTTTGGCCGGTGCCGTCCATCTTTGCCGAAAATGACTTCAGCGCGATGAATTTTCTTGAAGCCTCGATAACGTCTGCTTTAGGGTCGCTGCTGGCTCCCCCACCGCCACTGCCCGGAACCAGGTTCTGAAAGAATTTGCAGCCCAGGGCCGTGACGCTCAACATTAGGATGGCAAGTGTGAGTTTTCTCATTATTTCTCCTTCACCGCAGCCGAATCGGGCCCGGCATATACCTCGTTGGCAAAATGACAACGCGAATAGTGATCCTTGTTTATTTCCACGAACGGCGGAAATTCGTTTCTGCAAATGTCCTCTACACGGTAGCACCGTTCCTGAAATGGACAACCCTTAGGTAACAGGGCCAGATCCGGCGGCTGCCCCGGGATCTGATAGAGTTCGCGTCCCTGTTCGTGGGCCGGGTCCGGCACGCTTTTTAACAAACCGACGGTGTATGGGTTCGCGGGCCTGGAGAAAAGCTCCGGCGTCGATGCCTGTTCCATGATCATTCCTGCATACATGACGACTACCCGGTCGGTCATTCCCGCGATCACGCCGAGGTCGTGCGTAACAAGAATTACACTTGTGCCCTTACGCGCCTTCAGGTCTTTTATTAGTTCAAGTATTTGAGCCTGGATCGTAACATCCAGTGCGGTTGTCGGTTCGTCCGCGATCAGCAGTTCCGGGTCACAACTAAGCGCCATCGCTATCATCACACGCTGGCGCATTCCACCGGAAAATTGATGGGGATAGTTATCCACACGTTCCTCGGCGTCTGGAATGCCAACCGTTTTCAGCATTTTGATCGCATGCTGATATGCCTGGTCCCTGGTGTGGCCCAGATGAAGCTGTGTGACCTCCATTAACTGCGTCGATATTTTAAGAAACGGGTTTAGGGACGTCATCGGATCCTGAGGGATCATCGCGATCCGGCGGCCCCGGATCTTGAGCATTTCTTTATCGGAAGCCGCCGCAAGATCGATCCCATCAAAGTCGATCTCGCCGCTGGCGATTTGGGCTGCGTCCGGCATCAGCCGCATCAATGAAAGATTCGTTACGGTCTTACCGGAGCCGGATTCCCCGACCATGCCCA
>DATFEW010000009.1:0-5012 GCA_035250805.1 Pyrinomonadaceae bacterium | reverse complement strand
CTAAAGAGCCTTGGGCAGTCTTTCCTCGGCGCTTCGAAGGCTGCGGATAAAAAGCTTTACGCAAAACTCATCGCCGGCGTGAGGCTGTCGAATGTCGGTAATGAGCTCATCCTCGACCTTGCGATCCCGCAAGCCGATATTGACGCATTAGTATCGATCATTAAGAAGTAGTTTTGGTGAAAGTCTAAGATAAGAGTCGTCGGAAGTTCGGCGGCTCTTTTTATCTTCGGCGGCGATAGTCCCGTCGCTTCGGCGCAGAAAGCTGCTCAACCGTGTTGTTGAGCCTTCCGTCTTCGTCGACCAAGGGATAAAGCTGGAGATTGCTCGATAAATATGCGGCTCGCAACTCGACCGGACGTGAACCGGCCCGGTTGATCACGTGCACTTTCGCTCCGCGAACCTCTTCGATCCACTTCGCAAATTCCTCGGCACGACCGACCGTTGCAGAGAGCAAGAGCAAACGGATCCGCGGCGGCGTCAGGATGATCGCCTCTTCCCAAACATGGCCCCGGTCGTCGTCTGAAAGGTAATGTGCTTCATCGAGGATCACGAAGTCGGTGCGCACTTCCTCGCCGGTCCGCAAAGCGTCAAAAAGCTGATTGCGATAGATCTCGGTAGTGCCGACGATCAACGGTGCGTCTGCGTTTTCCTTTCGGTCGCCCGTTAGGATGCCGACATTCTTTTCGCCGAACTCCTTTGAGAATTCAAGATACTTCGAGTTTGTCAGGGCCTTTAGCGGGGTCGTGTACCAGGCCTTCCGGCCCTGCTCCAGAAGCCGGCGTATCTCTTCACGGGCGATCCACGTCTTTCCGCTGCCGGTCGGGGCCGTAACAAGTACGTCTTCATTTTCTATTGCTTCAAGCGCTTCAAGCTGGAAATCGTCGGGAACAAATGGCTTAGCCGACGGCACACCAATACCTGAGAGTAGTTCTTGCACGGCTCGGACTTGGGCTTTGTTCTGTCGGGGTTCAGCGTCATTTCCGGAACTTTCACCTGCAATTTTACGTTTGTAAGTGCGTTCTTCCGTTTGACGTTTGGGGCTCTTCCGACGTTGATTGTTGCGGCGTCCGCCATGATCTCGTCGCGGCATATACCGAGGATGTTAAGGCTTTGACAGGGCGAAGTCTATGGCTTCCAAACGACAGTTCAGGGTGTTAATATACTTATTTGCTCCGCAACCAAAGTGGGTGGCGACGCGTCAAAGAAAAATGCCCGCAAGAATCGGTAATTGAGAAACTTTGGGCAGGTCAGACGATATGTTCGAGAAGGAATTATACAACGCTCCCCCGGCTGAAAAATCCCAGCAAGGCGATCTGTTTCATAACTACGAGATCAAGAACTGGGACCTCGGGCCGCGGATCTATAAGATTCTTGCTATAGCACTGGTCTTCAATCTGGGTGCGCTTTTTATCGTTGCTCAGACCGACATTTTGACGCAGCGGGGCTGCGATACTCCCTGGGTTGGCAGCGTTTGCCAAGTCCTGGATATGGCGTATGTGAGCACGGTGGTTTACGGCACGCCGGACGATTACGTCGATGAGGATTACGAGAACACGGATTTGGACGGTGCCGAGGTAGTGTTTGTTGACGTCAGCGGTGAAACACCACCAATATCATATCCGGAAGGGTATTTTCAAATAGCGAATCCGGTTCAGTATGCTGAGTTAGTGGCTGCGCAGCAGCAGAGTACGACATCCGGCTATACAACTCCACCGCCGGCAACTTATTCGACGCCTTACCCGACCACCGGAAACGACATGCTTGCAAAGTCGCAGGTATTACCGAAACAGAATCCCGGTTCGGTCACAGGTGAAGATCCTGATGCGCCCTTTTCCGTCGGCGACGCCTCTAAAAAGAACCAGAAAGGCCGAAATCGTAAGCCTGAAAACAATACAAATACTGATCAAACGGTGGCTCAGACGGATGAGAACAACACTAATACTTCGAAACCGCTGAATTCTGATCCTCTTACGGACGTTGAGATCAATAAACGTCCGCTGGTCGATCTTGGAAATTCGATAAACGAGATCCGTGCGAAAACTCCGGTGAATTTGGAAAGCGTCTTTAAAGTGGAGGGAAAGGGAAAGCTCAAAGACGGTAAGTTCGATCCGAAAACGTTCCGATATGGAGCGACGGCAGGCGAGGATAAGGCCGTTGTAGACATCGTAAAAGAGTCGATCGAGGCGATCAATGAGGCCGGCTATCTTAACTACATCAAGGACCTTATCGGAAAAGAACTGAGTTTTACCCTGCAGCAGGACACTCAAAATATCGAAGCCACATTCCGCTCGGATCTTGATAGCGAGTCGTTGGCACGACAGCGCAAATCTAGTCTTGATCTTCTGATCTCTCTGGCTAAGAAGAGAAAGCAAGGCGATAATTTAAGCCAAAACCAAAAGGACGATCTTGTTCTCTTGGAGGGCGTAACCACCGAAGCGATCGGCAAGACCCTTGTCATGAAGTTTGTTGTTCCGAAACCGATCGCGCATCAAATGATCCAGCGAAAGCTTGCGGAACAAGCCGCCGAGAAGCAAAAGTCGAATGGTACCGCAACTACAACTCCAAATAATAACAACTCCTTAAGATAAGTTGACCAATCGTAAGAATCAAAATTCGATCCTGTTCCTCACCACACTTGGCGTGTACCTCGGATTGCTGGTGGTTGGCGGTGCCGCGCCGCAGGTCTTCGCCCATTCGGCAACGACGCGTAATTTTGCGATCGCCGATGAGATCGAGGTAAAGGACGATCTCGACAAGAAGCCGGACGACGAGCGCTCGCCGGTTCACATGTCACTCGGGAATTACTTCGACGATGTTGAGACGTTCATCGCAACGCTTCGCGGGCTGCAGAAACGGGATCTTTTCGATCCGACGATCGGTACATTTTCGGTGGGTCAGGGTACGCAGCTTCCATGCGTTGCGGCCAATAAGGTCGGAAGCTACACAGTTGATCAGTTTGTTACGAACAGTGAATCCATTCGAAGGACGCTCGAATGGTTTACCAAGCGCCTGACGGACGGATATTCACTCGGTGATTGTCTCCCGAATGACCGCCTTAGTTCAAAAGAGACCCACAATTCTAAATTTCAAGCCCAACTCGATGACGAGGCCCTGAAGATCGAAGTTTCCGTTAAGAAAAGCTCGGCTGAACGCGCGAAGCTTTTGGCCTCGGATCTCGCGGCTACTCATAACCGAACAAAAGCTGTTTCGGCCTATTTGGTTCGGGCACGTCTTTACGAAACTACGACATTTCGGTCTGAGAACGACCAGGTTTTCCTCATAACCCATCTTCCTCGTGCAGATCTTGTATCGCTGCTTGCCAAAGGCGCAAAGTAGCGTGTCAGTAGCCCGCACGTAAGTAAGGGCTCAAGGGGCCGGCCGCCCAAGTCTCGTTACAATTAGACTGCTGACATCACTAACAGCGGAACCCGCTGTAGGTCAAAAACAAAAGAGGTGCCGCATTTACGGCGTAACCTATACGAGGAAATCATGCCAGTTAACGTATTTGCAGATAAATTAGTCAAGAAGGTCTTCGGTTCAAGCAGCAGTATCTTTTTGAAGAAGGTGAAGCCGACCCTTGCCGAGATCAACGAGTGGGAACCGAAGCTCGAGAAGCTCTCGGACGACGAGTTGAAGGCACAGACGCCGAAGTTCAAAGAGATCATTGCCAAACATCTCGAGGGAATCGAGGACAAGGACGAGCGCATCAAGGAAGAGCAGGAGATCCTGCACAAGCTCCTGCCCGAGGCATTTGCGACGGTTCGCGAAGCCTCGCGCCGCGTTACCGAGATGCGTCACTTCGACGTGCAGATGATCGGTGGCGTCGCGCTCCACCAGGGCCGCATCGCTGAGATGCGAACAGGTGAAGGTAAAACTCTGGTTGCTACTTTGCCTTCGTATCTCAACGCGCTTACGGGACGTGGCGTTCACGTCGTTACTGTGAACGACTATCTCGCCTCCCGCGACGCTGAATGGATGGGCCGCATTCACAAATTCCTCGGCCTCACTGTTGGCTGTATCCAGAACGAAATGGACGACGTCGAGCGAAAGGAAGCCTATGCGTGCGACATCACCTACGGTACCAACAATGAATTCGGCTTCGACTATCTTCGCGACAATATGAAGTTCGATGTCGAATCGATCGTGCAGCCGGATCATTATTTCGCGATCGTCGACGAGGTCGATTCGATCCTTATCGACGAAGCGCGAACGCCTCTGATCATCTCAGGTGCAACGGACGACGCGACTGACAAATACTACGTAGCGAACGACATCATTCCGCATCTCGAAAAGGGCCATAAGGACGAAGAGACAAAGGTCACGACGGGCGACTATCTGCTCGACGAGAAAAATCATTCGTCCGTTCTCACCGAGCAGGGTGTATCGAAGGCCGAAAAGCTGCTCGGTGTTTCAAACTTGTATGATCCGGGAAACATGGAACTGCTTCACTGTGTGGAGCAGGCGTTGAAAGCTCATACGCTGTACAAACTCGATCACCATTACGTTGTGCAGGACGGCGAGGTGATCATCGTAGATGACTTCACCGGCCGCCTGATGCAGGGCCGCCGATGGTCGGATGGATTGCATCAAGCTGTCGAAGCAAAAGAAGGGGTAAAGATCGAACGGGAGAACCAGACTCTCGCAACGATCACGCTTCAGAATTACTTCCGCATGTATCAAAAGCTTTCGGGCATGACGGGTACAGCCGAGACCGAAGCTGAGGAATTCGGTACCGTTTACCGGCTCGATGTCGTCGTTATCCCGACGCACCGAGAGATGATCCGAAAAGACAATTCGGACATGATCTACCGCACGCTTCCCGAGAAATGGGATGCCGTTGTTGATGAGATCAAAGAGTTACACGGGCGTGGTCAGCCCGTTCTGGTCGGAACCGTTTCGGTCGAAAACTCGGAGCTTATATCAGACCGTCTGAAGAAAGCGAACATTCCTCATAACGTCCTTAACGCAAAATATCACGAGCGCGAGGCCGAGATCGTTGCTCAGGCGGGCCG
>DATFEW010000001.1:0-5378 GCA_035250805.1 Pyrinomonadaceae bacterium | reverse complement strand
GAATGCGTGGCGACTGGCCGTTTTATCCAAATTACTACGTTAATGACGGCCGCGGAACGGCAGGCGCAGTTGCTTGGAGGGGCGGGCGATCTGGAGAGCTGGGCGGAGGACGCTCTCAAACAGTGCGCGATCTACGAGCTTCATTTTGTTTCCAAAAGCAAAGGTGGCAGAGAGCCGATGGGCGTTGAAACCGTGCGCGATGGGAGGGTCGCGATCAAGTTAGAAACTCCCGCCGACGGACTGTGGAAGGCTATAAGACAACCACTGTCAGAGATTCTAAAGGGACAAACGGCCGGTGGTAACAATCCTTTTTTTGTTTCGATCAAGTGTGCACCGCCGATACCCATTGTCGAAGTGGTCTGTAGTCCGGGGGCAGACAGTACCCCTATCAAGGTGGGGATAAACCTGTTAGATCTCAAGCATAAAGAATATTACGTGGAATCGGAGCTTTCGAAGCAACGGCTGGTCGGCGAGGACAAGTTTTCGTTCGATTTCGCCGGCGGCATGTTTTCTCTCAAAGGCCTTATCAAAGCCCCGTACAACACTGCATCCGTACCATTCCCTGATTGGGGCAACACTTTTTACATGGCTCATCAAAAGGACATGGTCGACGGCCCCCGGTCAGGCAAACTCAGGATCGTGCGTATTGAGCGCGGTGTTTATCCGGTTATATTCCAATTCACCTATGCGGATCAAAACATCTTTGGCGGTGCGACAGTGTCTGATTCGACGGAATTTGAGTTGATTCACAAGCCTAAGCCGAAACCATTTCCGCAGCGCGAGCGGGAGCCACGTCGAACACCCGCAAGACCCGGACCGGGTGGGTAAGGTAAAATCATTGTAGAAACGATCAACGCACGTTCGATGTCGTTCGAAGGCTAACGCAATTCAGCCTCGTATACACCGAATCTGCGGCACTTAGAAAAACGTCACTTCCCCGTTCGGTGACCATTCCGGCGAACGGTCGTCGGCAAGGTGAAGCGTTAGCCCTCCGAGTGTTTTTTGAGCAAGCACCAGGCAGAATATAGTGGTTTATGCATTGAGTCCCATCCGTCTCAAAATATCAACAAATCTCGGGTCCGAGCGGAGCGGATCGAGATTTGGGGCAACCTTGAGATAGATCATTAGATAGTCGTGGTCCCTGTAGGCCTTCTCGAGCCATTCGAATGCCTGGTCCTTGTTGTCAAGCTGCGCATTTATCTCCGCCATGTCGAAGTTTTCGGCTCCTTCACGCTTCTCATCTTCAAGCTCCTGCTCAAGCCTTTTCGCCCAGTAGTCATCGGGCGTTTGCGCGGATGCCGCGCTTTTGAGCGCCGGTGTTTCAGCGGGGTCGTATCCGGCCAGCTTCCGGCGCATCTGGCGCGCCGTTATCGCCTCGCGATACATTCCCTTCTGATCGTAGGACCTTTTTAGGTACTCGTGAACCTCGGCAAATTCCGGCTGTATTTCCGCAAGTTTACGTCCCTGCTCTATCGCTTCGTCGTATCGCCGGGCGAAATAAAGTATCCACACTTCACCGGCGTTTAGAACGGGCGCTAGTGGATCAATTTCTTTAGCACGCCTGATCTCGACCAGTGCCTCATCGAAGCGTCCCATCGCGGCAAGATACTCCGAATACCACTGGTGCGCCGTTGCATAATTTGGATTGAGGGCAGTCGCGCGTCGGAACCTGTTCTCAACTTCGCCCCAATCCCAGTAGTAATACATATTGGCGTACGCGAGTGACGTATGAGCTTCCGCCAGTTCCCCATCGAGCTCGAGCGCTTTCAAGGCTGCTTCCTTCGCTTTTGGATACGATTCATCGGGTCGTGCGACGTTGTAATCCGAGAGCAAACTATAAGTGTCTGCCAACCCGGCATACGCGAGTGCGTATTTCGGGTCTTTTGCAATGGCCTCCTGGAAATGCACTACTGCTTCCTTTAGATCTTTGCCCGTTCTTTTGTTCCAGAACATTCGGCCTCGGACATAAGCGTGGTGCGCATCGGCATTTGTTGTGTACCGCTTCGCGATCCGACCTGCCTCCTCGCCGGTCAGGTCCGGCTGGAGCGCCCGCGCGACTTGTTCAGATATAGCGTCCTGCACACTAAAGATATCCGTAAATTTCTCGTCGAACTTACCAGCCCACAGGAGAGCGCCGTCGTCGACCCTTGCCAACTGCAAATTTACGCGGATCTGTTCACCGAGCCGTTGGACCGTCCCGTGCAGCACGGCTTCAACGCCCAACTCACGACCCGCAGCAAGCGGGTCCTGAATATCGTATGACCCAACAGCATTAGTCGGCCGCACGACGACTTTCTTCAAACTTCCAAGCTTGGTTATCAGAGCGTCCGTCAGGCCGAGCCGCAGATATTGGTCATCATCACCCACGGAGCGGAATGGAAGGACCGCGACAGACTTGACAGCCGCGGCCGTCTCCGGTGGCCTCGCTGAAAACCACCAGTACGCAGCCGCACTTAAAATTCCAACGAGCAAGGCCCCGCCGGCCAGACCGATCCACCGGAAGGCTCGGCGCCGGTCACCCGGGAGTTGCAATCGTGGTTTCGGTGATCGCTCTGCGGGTTGGTCCTCATATTCGACCGCCACACGTCTCACGGTTTTTCTTTCAATGACGACCGGGTCTTTCTCCTCAGGCATCCTAAGGAGAACATCCGCCGAGAAACGATAACCGTGTTTGGGCATTGTCTCTATGAACGTTTCGCCCCCGGCATCCAGAAGTTTTCGCAAAAGCGATATCTGCTTCGCGAGGTTCGCTTCTTCGACAAAAGCGTCCTTCCAGATCGCCGCCATCATTTCCTCTTTAGACAGTGCGCGTCCATTGTTTTCAACTAAAAACAATAATGTGTCGAATTCTTTGGCTGGAAGGTGGATGGGATTGCCGTCAACGAGAAGGATCCTTTCATGCGGGTCCAAAATGAACTTTCCAAACTCGTAGATAACTCCTTTGTTTTCAACCGTTTCCATTACGTCAAAAAAACGTCAAAAAAAAGAAAGGAAAACTCCATAAAAACCGCAAGACTCCCCGCCGCTGTTCATCGGAAGATGCATTCACGCAGATCGGAGACCTTTTGGATGAGTGAACAGAGTTCGATTTTATCCCTGATGTTTCCAAAGGCGCAACAAAATTCGATGAAACAGAAAAAACAGATCGTGTTCGAGGTAGAAGAAACGGTTGTAGTGCGAAGCGGCGAATTTTCGACCCCCAGTTTCTGCCCGTTCTGCGGCGAGTCGGTGGTAATGGCCACTCCGTGGACAGCAGCCACAATTCACGACGTTAGCGAACGCGAAATATTTCGCCTCATCGAACGCGGCGCAATATACGTGACCGAAGGCGAACGAATTTTGATGTGCCTGAGATGCGTAGGCAACGTCAGCGTAGGGACAAGCCGCCCTCCGACTGACATTCAACCCATTCATCGAGCGCCGGATGCGCTGATCGAAACATCCGGTAGCGAAGACGAACCTTAGAAACCTTAGGAGGTAAAAAATGTACAAATTGAAATTAATTACACTCGCAGTTATAACCGCTTTCTCGACCAATATTATTTTGGCGCAACCAGCATTCGTTTCACCGGACGGGCAAATCGGAGCAGCTCCGAAGAAAGAAGGCGTTATCAGGATCGGTATCGTGTCTCCTCTTGCTGAAATGGGAAACGATTTTAGTTTCGCCGACACGCCCATGGCAGTTCGAAACACATTACAGGTCGCACTGACCGAAGAGAAGATCGAAACGATCTTCCTCGAGTCGGCCCTGCCCGAAAAGGAAGCAAAACTAAAGAAGTGCGACTACATTTTCTTCAGTAAAGTGATCCGCAAAAAGGGCGGCGGCGGCTTCGGGAAAATGGGAATGCTGGGCGGGTTAGCCGGCATGGCAGGCATGATACCCGGAGTAGGCATCGCCGGTGCGATCGCCGGCGCGGCTGCCTCAACTGCTATTTCCGTTGCGTCGATGTCTGGCGGATTTAAATCGAAGGACGAAGTCGGATTCGAATATCGCGTTTTGGCCGCAGATGGCACGACGATTGTGCCAGTTACCGCAAGTAAACAGAAAGCAAAGAAGGACGGCGAGGACGTGCTTACACCGCAGATAGCACAGGCGGCAAAAGCGACCCTGGAAAAGATAGCGAAGCCGCCGGTCCCGTGATCGGAGTTGTTCGCTTCGCGGCGGGTATATCTTCCCTGCCCGCCGCACACTATTTCCAAATGAGGTTAATAGGTCCCCTAATAAACGAGGAAAAAAGTATGAGATCCACGGCATCGATTCTGATCATTTTAGTGTTTGCAGCATTCATACAGGCTCAAACAACACAGTTCACCTACCAGGGAAGATTGACCGACGGTACGATCCCGCCGACGGGTACGTACCAAATGCAGTTTACGCTCTACGCATCTTTGGCGGACGACGATCCCATAGGTTCGACGATCACCGATTCGAGTGTAGACGTAACCCAAGGCGTGTTCACCGTCAGACTGGCCATAGACGTAGCGGACGCCTTTAACGGCGATCCGCGGTGGCTGGCGATCGCGGTGAAAAGGGCCGCTGACCCTGATTACACCGCTCTAAATCCGCGCCAGCCGCTTACGAGCGCTCCATACGCGATCAAGAGTCTGAACGCATCAGCCGCGGATCTCGCGGAAGATTCGACAAAGCTCGGCGGGCGGGATGCAAGTGAATACATCATAACCACCGTCGGCCCGGCTCCTCCGCAATCTGGAAATTTCAATGTCAGCGGCACCGGCACCTTGGGAAGTTTGGCGGTGGGAAATGGATCGGCTTCCACGCCCGCCGTGAGTTTTACCGGTGACACCGACACGGGGATGTTCCGGAGCGCGGCCGATACCCTCGACTTCTCGACCGCCGGCGTTTCTCGCATACAGATCGGACCCGACGGGCGTATCGGAATAGGTACGGCACCTACGAGTAACTCCCGCCTATCGGTTTTCGAACCTGGCAGTGCTCCGGGAACCGGCACGGGCGGTTCGTTTGGCGGTGGATCGATCGGGGTAAGCGGCTTCGGAAATGGAACTAGTTCCACGTCGTTTACCTGGGGCGTCCTGGGATCAGCCGGAGGCACGGCCGGCGGCCGCGTTGGAGTAGGTGCTTTTTCGAGCGCGGAGCCCGGGGTCGATTTCGGCTACGGCGTACTCGCGAACGCATCTGGTCCCGCCCAGGTAAATTTCGGCGTATACGGATCGGCCTCAGGCGGAGCAACGAACTGGGCCGGCTATTTTGACGGGAACACTTTTACCGGCGGCAGCGGCATCATTCGCGCTCGCGTAAACTCCGATGTAAATGCCGGGGTCGCGCTTTCGTTGAACAACCAACCGGGTTGGTCGATGGCAACGGTAACCGGCGGCCAATTTCAGATCTTCAACGATTT
>DATFEW010000392.1:0-3751 GCA_035250805.1 Pyrinomonadaceae bacterium | reverse complement strand
GCTGCGATCTACCTCGGCGCGCTATTCGCAGGCCGTCAGAGTGCATCTTAAGAAATTATGAGCGACACAGCCATCTTGATCTCCGCGTTGGAGACGGCGCCCGGCGTGATCATTCCTCTGATCCGAGAGGTGCCGCCGCAGATCCTAAGGCGTCGTCCGAGCCCGGCAAAATGGTCGGCGTACGAGCACGCAATTCACCTGTCGCAGTCCGACGTTGCGTTTCGGGCGCGGCTCGATATGATCTTGTCGACACCGGCGCCGTATATCGAGTCGATCGAAAATTCTCCCGAGGACGAAGCAGGTGCGATGCTCGAGACAGATCTCGACGAAAGTCTCGACAGGTATGTCCGCGAGCGGGCCACGCTCGTCGAAAGGCTGAGGAAGCTATCGGCGGACGAGTGGCAGAAAACGGCCGAGCACGAGGCGTTTGATCATTATTCGGTATTCATCATGTTCCGGCATCTGCTGAATCACGAGATGCACCATGCCTACAGGATCGAAGAGCTGCTGCTCAAGAAGGATTGGGATCAGATAGGCTAGTTCTAGTCGTCGTCCACGAATTAGCATAAGCCCCGAAGTATCTCTGACAAATCTTTACTTGACATAACCATTACGCAACCGTATCATTGCATATCAACCGCAACCACTTGGTAGCAGATCAAAAAATGGACATCAGACGCGACATATTTCAAGCAATAGCCGACCCGACAAGGAGGGCGATCATTGCGTTAATCGCGTTGCAGTCAATGACGCCGAACGCGATCGCAGAGCATTTTGATACCTCGAGACAGGCCGTTTCCAAGCATCTGCGGATACTTACAGAATGCGAACTTGTAAGGCAGGAACAAAAAGGACGGGAAATTTACTATTCGCTTGAGATCGAAAAAATGAAAGAGATCGACAAATGGTTAGAGCAATACAGAAAGATCTGGGAGACGCGGTTCGGGCAGCTCGATACCCTGCTTGCCGAGTTAAAACAACAAGAGAAAAAGGAGGGAAAGAAATGAAACCTGCTGAAGTGAGTACACCGTCAGATCGAGAAGTGCTGGTGAAACGGAGCTTTGATGCGGCCGTCAATCTGGTGTGGCAAGCGTATACGGATCCCGCGTTGATGCGTCGTTGGCTGACGGCCATGCCCGGATGGTCGATGCCGGTCTGCGAGATGACGACCGATGTTGGTGGGAAGTATCGCTGGCGCTGGCGCGACGACGCAAACGGCGTCGAGTTTGGCTTTACGGGCGAGATGCTCGAGGTCGCGCCGCATTCGAAGATCGTGCATACGCAGATCTACGACCCGGGCAACATGGGCGGATCGATGGGAGACGGCGCGTCGATCATCACGGTCACGTTCGACGAGACCGGCGGTATCACGAACGTGGCAACCTTGATCAAGTTTGCATCGAAAGCGGACCGCGACGCGGCGATCTCAACAGGCATGACCGACGGCATGGAAATGAGCTACAAGCAGCTCGACGAGGTTCTCGAGGCGGCAAAAGATGCAGAAGCCCGCGCGTGAACAAGGGCTTAACACTCAACTCGGATGGCAAGCCATTGCTAACGCGCGGGCTTCGCATCAGGAAAAACATGGACTTTACCGTTAACAAAGAAACAAAAACGGTCACGATCACCGCAGAATTTGACGCGGAGCGTGACCTTGTCTGGGACGCTTATACAAAGCCGGAATTACTAGACCAATGGTGGGCGCCGAAACCGTATTCATCGAGAACAAAGGTCATGGAATTCAGAGAGGGCGGGCGGCGATTTTACGCGATGGTCAGTCCGGATGGCCAGGAGCGCTGGGCCGTCCAGAAATATACTTCCATCACTCCGAAAACCAATTTCAAGATCTTTAATGCCTTCGCAGACGAGAATGAAAACCTTGAATTGCCAGGTTCCGAATGGGACCTGAATTTCGGCGAGCAGGGCGGAACAACCAAGGTCAGTATCTCTATCTATAACGAGTCGCTTGAACGCTTGGAGAGAATGGTCGCAATGGGCTTCAAAGAAGGAACCGCCGCGACATTCGACAACCTGAAAGAGTTGCTCGCCCAGCTTTCGCAGAAACGCATTGCATGAACTTACAAGAACAAATCAAAAACTATATCGCTAGCCACCCTGAACCAAAACGCCGTGAGATTCAAGAGTTGCACGACGTCATTATGGACGTAATGCCCGCATGCAAATTATGGTTCCTCGACGGCAAAAACGAGGAAGGCAAAGTGGTGTCCAATCCGAATATCGGGTACGGATCTCGTGACCACAAGTACGCCGATGGTGCGATCAAAGAGTTTTATCAGATCGGCTTAAGCGCGAACAAGACCGGTATCTCTGTCTATGTCCTCGGTGTCGAAGATAAGAAATACTTGGCCGAAGTCTATGGAAAAGATCTCGGCAAGGCGACTGTGACCGGGTATTGCATTAGGTTCAAAACTCTAAAAGACATAAACACCGACGTGCTCGAAGCGGCGATCCGTTTTGGGTTTGAGAATCGGAATGAAAAAGTGCGCTGATGACCGAGTAAAAACATACAATGAGAAAAATAACTGCATGTGAATTCATGACGCTCGACGGTGTCATACAGAACGAGGATGAAGACGACGGCTTTAAGCACGCAGGGTGGTTCTTCGGCTATGCGGACGAGGTGACGGGTGCCGTCGTGCAGGAACGGCTGGCGAAGCCGATAGACCTGCTGTTAGGACGGGAGACCTTCGCCGCCTGGGAGACGTATTGGCCGACGCATTCCAACTTCTGGCCGAATGTCATGACCGCAACCAAATACGTCGCCTCGAATACTCGTGACTCGAGCGAATGGCAGCCCACCGTATTTTTGGGCGGCGACCTTGCGGAAAAGGTCAGGCGGTTAAAACAAACGGAAGGGCCGGATCTGCACGTATTCGGAAGTGCAAATATGCTTCAGACGCTCTTTAAGCATGATCTTGTCGATGAGCTGCAGCTTATGATATTTCCGATCACGCTTGGCACCGGAAAACGCCTTTTCCAAGACGGCACCATGCCGGCAGCCTTCAAGGTGACCGAGAGCCAGGTGACCCCAAACGGCATCATTATTGTGAACTACGAACGAGACGGCGATGTAAAAACCGGAGCGCCTCAAATAGAAGAGAACGATTAGAACAAAATGTTTGAAGATTTTCCAGTTTTTTCTTTGGTTAGAATATCGGCGGATGAAAAAGGTCAGAAGCTATTCGGCCATTTATCATCAACGACGCATGATAACCACAAATGGATTGACGACAATTGGGTTGGCTTTCTAGCCGATTCGTCACGATTTATTTATGGACGTTGGTTAAAGACTGATGGCGGGTGGTATTTTCGTCCGGCGGAACCAACTGATGGCGTTACTGAGGGTCGAGACTATATTGCAATAGATGGGCATTGGGGAGAACGCATCGAACTCATGTTCGCACCGTTTACATGGAGTCCTGCCACGTTTGTACGAAGCGACTCTAATTCTCACGATCACTGTTTCTATTGCTGGGCGTCGATATCTGACGAGGCAAACACGGCGCACATGAAATCCAATACAGGAGAGACAGCGTGCATCGATTGCTTCGAACGATTTGTAGTACCAAAGTCGTTGGACTTCATTTGTTATCCCGACTCAACCAGACAGAAATAAGAGCGTTAAACTCGTCGCGACTTCCGTTAAAGACGTATTCGCCACATGAGAAAAATTATGAATTGGAAACCAAAGATGAAGACAACAGCTCTTTTCCTGTCGATGTTCCTGACA
>DATFEW010000038.1:0-4783 GCA_035250805.1 Pyrinomonadaceae bacterium | reverse complement strand
TGAATGCTCTTGCTGCCCTAACTCTTCCAAACGTTAGTGATACGATCGCACCGACCGTCGAGAAGGTTTCAATTTATGACTCAGGGTGGAACCCGATTGAAACCCCTTCGCCCGATTCGCGTATCAAACTTGCGGGAAAATTTCGGATCGTGGTTCGGGCGTTCGACCGCATGGACGGCAACCCTGAACGCCGTAAACTCGGGATTTATCGGCTTGGTTATCAGCTTTTTTACGAAAGCGGCTTGCCTGCGAGCGATTTGAAATGGACGATCGAATTCGATCGCATGCCGCCAAACGAGGCGGTCAGGTTCGTTTATGCGAACGGCAGCGTTTCGGGACCGACCGGTGAAACTATTTTTGACTATATCGTCACCAATCGGTTGACGAAGGACTCTATTCGCGAGGACTTTATAGACGCGTCGATGCTTGAGCCCGGCAATTATGCGGTCCGAGTATTTGCCGCGGATCTCTTTGGCAACAATACTACCAGGGATATTGATTTCGAGGTAACAAGATGAAACGACTCATAACGCTTGCGCTGATCGCGACATTTGCGGCGGCCGTAAATCCTGTTTCGGCTACCATCGACCCGACCGTCGATCCCGTGATCAAGGCGGCGCTGAATGCCCCAAAATTTACTGACGCCGAACGGCAGGCTGAGCTCGCGAAGCGCAGAGCTGCGGTTGCAGCAAAGATGCCGGCGAATAGCATGCTTGTGATGTGGTCGGCTGAGCCGCGAAACTACGCCGGCGACGTCGATTTTTATTATCGGCAGGAAAACAACCTCTACTACCTCACTGCTCTAAAGCAAACTGGCTCGGCCCTGGTCATGGTCAAGGACGGGGCGTCGGTGAAAGAGTATTTATTTTTGCCAAAACGAAATCCGCAGTTCGAAACCTGGAATGGCCGAATGTATTCGAATGAGGATGCCACCCGGATCTCGGGTATTACAACGATCGTCGACGCATCCGAACAGACTGCATTTTTTACCGCGCTCGGAAAAAAAGAGAATTTTACCTCTAAGTCAGGAACAACGATTCCTACTACTGCTGAGTCGTTATATCTTCTGCTGCCGAACAGTGAACGTGATGGTGATGGCAATGCCGAGTTTTCTCGCGAAAAGGCATTCAGCGAGAAGCTGCCGCAAGTAGAAGGCGCCCCGCTATACAAGGTCGTTAACGCTAGGCCTGTCTTCAACGAGCTTCGCCTTATCAAATCACCGTATGAGATCAAGGTAATGCAGCATGCCGTCGATATCAGTAACGAGGCGCATATGCGTTCAATGGCGATGGTTGGGCGTGCCGAATGGGAGTATCAGGTCCAGGCCGAGGTTGAATATACGTTTCGACGCCGTAACGCAGATTATTGGGGATATCCATCCATTGTCGGTTGCGGGCCGAATGCGACGACACTGCATTATGTCGAATCGCAAAGTCCTATCAAGAAAGGACAACTGCTTCTGATGGACGTCGGCGCCGAATACGATCATTACACTGCAGATGTAACTCGAACGTTTCCGGTGAACGGCAAGTTTACGAAAGAGCAGGCGGAGATCTACCAGATCGTTTACGATGCGCAGGAAGCCGCCGCGAAAGCCGCAAAGCCCGGCGCAACGTTCAGCGACCTCAGCCGCGCCGCGAACGCCGTTATTACGGAGGGCCTGTTTCGTCTGGGTTTGATCACGGCAAAAGATCCTCGGCAGGTTCGCACCTGGTATATGCACGGCCTTGGTCACTGGATCGGTATGAACGTTCACGATGTCGGCGACTATTCCACACCGCTTAAGCCCGGAATGATGTTTTCGAATGAGCCCGGAATTTACATACGTGAGGACGCACTCGATTACTTGCCTGACACACCCGAAAATAAAGAGTTCATCGCAAAGGTGAAGCCGGCGTTCGAGAAGTACAAGAACATCGGTGTCAGAATCGAAGATGACATGCTGATAACGCAGACGGGCGTCGAGTGGATGACGAAGGCCCTGCCTCGCTCGATATCCGCGATCGAGGCGTTTATGGCAAAGGCGTCGAAAGAGTTACCATATTCGGTTAGTAAGTGACATTGGTGTGATCGCTTACCCAAGAAACCGAATTGGCAAAACATAAACAAACCGAATCAAACGGAGACGGAAGTCTTCCGCTCGTTATAGTAAACCCGAAATCCGCGTCGGGAGCGACGGACGAGAACTGGGCCGGAATAGCGAGCGATTTGCGCACGCATTTCGGCCCGTTCAACGTTGCATTTACAAAAGCTGCGGGTCACGCCATCGAACTTGCGCGCGAGGCCGCTGACGCGGGGCGAAGCTTCATCATCGCGTGCGGCGGCGATGGAACTGTCAATGAGGTCGCGAATGGGATACTGCAGTCAGGACAGGATACAGAACTCGGCGTTGTCCCTTCAGGTACCGGAGGCGACTTCCGGCGATCGTTCGAAATGCCCGATGACCCGCGTGAAGCTGCGATGGCACTCAAGTCCGGAAAGACCCGAACCATCGATGCTGGCCGAGTAACATTTCAGGATTTTCAGGGAAAAACCGTCAGCCGGTATTTTCTGAATATCTCGTCCTTCGGTCTCGCGGCCTCAATCATTCAACGTGTGAAAACATCGACGTCGCTCGACTGGGTGCCGCTTGACACGCTTCGCGGGCGTGCAAGTTTTGCCCTCTCCACACTCAAGGAAGTTGTCGGATTGGAGACGACAAATGTGCGAGTAAAGATAGATGACGGTGACGAAACGCCGCTCACGACTGTAAATTTCTGCGTCGCGAACGCACGCTATTTTGGCGGCGGGATGATGATGGCACCCGAGGCAAAACTTTCCGATGGCTTTCTCGATGTTATCAACGTCGGGGATATTAAGACCGCTAAGATCATTCTTAATGTCTACTCGCTTTACAAAGGTACCCACCTCTCGCTCCCTGAAGTTAAAGACACCCGCGCAAAACGCGTGGAGGCAAGACCCTTCAATGGAAATGAAGACATCCGAATCGAAGTTGATGGCGAGTTGCTCGGCAAGCTGCCGGCTATCTACGAAGTGATTCCCAACGCCCTAAAACTTCGCGTCCCGTAAGTTTCCTTAAACCGCGTTTGCCATGTGCGGTAAGATATTAGGTCTAAGCTACATTTTGATTCACTGTCGGCGGCGGATGTCCGTAATTGTCGGTCCGACGCCGATCATTCAACAATAAAAGGCGAGTACAGGGAGGTTCTGATGATCGAAGTCATTAACACATTTGATAACCGTATAGTTGGGTTTCGGTTCGACGGCGGCATCAATAGAGACGATATGGAACGTTTTTACGACGCCCTCGAAGCGAAGATGGAGAACGATCAAAAGGTAAAGGTTTATGCAGAAGTCAAAAGCCTGTCTCTCGGAAATATAACCTGGGATGCGATAAAGGAGGAAACGCGACGGCTATTGAACCACCCGGCTATTCTGGCAAATCTAGCCAAAGCCGTCGTTGTCACCGACCTGCCTTGGGTAAAAAGAGAATTCGCGGTTGAAACTGCTTTGCTTCCCACCCTTGAGGGAAAAAGCTTTTCTTTTGGTGAAGAAGATAAGGCGGTAGAGTGGCTGCGGGCCGATCAACGTGCGAGTCAGCGGTTGGATCTGACCGAATCCGAAATGACACAAGTCGCGTTTTTCAAATCTGCCGCGGGATTCGGCCTCGGCCTGCTGGCCGCTGGCCTCTTTACAAAAGAACAGCGCAGAAACCTCGGCCTTGGCGTGCTGCTGGGCAGTGTTATTTTCAGCTTGCCTATTAGCATAAAGGTGCTAAATAACAATCGGCAGCTGTTGGGAAAATAGGTATCTGGCCACGGATCCTTGTGGCAAACGCCATGCAGGTAAGGAGCGGGAAGCTGGTTGAACCCGAACACGAAGATCCGTTAAACGGCTCAGAATCCAGCTCCCGATCTCACCTAGGCTAAGCAAAGCTACGGCGACAGGATGTTAACGCCGCCGTCAGTTTGCGTAAGAATGGCTGCTTGGGCGACACAGTCGGTGACCCAATCGCGGCCGGAGCCATTACCATCCTTGGGCCCACGATCCAGGAAAGATCGTGACAAAGAATCTCTGGATCTAGCTCATGATTTTCGACGGAATTTTACTCCGCTGAGTATCATCTCGCCCCTTTCGCTCGGCTCCTGATCGATCTTCCAGGTCTCACTTATGCCCAAAAGCGAGATGGTCAGGGTTTTTGCGGTTTCATCGATCTCCGCACTCCCGCCCGTCACGCTTTTACCTCCCTTCTTAAAACCCGCCTTACCGTCTTCGTACATATAGAGCGTCGTTCCATTTTCAGCGACCCAATCTCCCTGATATTTTGTCGCAACGGGCTTACCCCCGCCGCATCCGACAACGATGAACAATATAAGGGATAACCCTAATAATCCGCTTGTTGAGGTTTTCATAATCGTCTCCATAATAAAGCCTAGTTCTCTGACGTTAGACATATCGAACCGCCCGTTATTTGCAGGTGCCGTTGCCTTTGCATTCTTTGAGGGCGTGGTTGAGAACGAACTGGGCGACCTGGCTGCCGTGGCGGGAGCCGACCTCGTCCGCGGTGCGGAAGTGAATGCCGCTGAACACCCGGGCATCGATCACTTCATCGAGGCCTTGGTCGAATGCGTTCCATTCGCGCGTGATGCCGGTGATAGTAGAGCGGATCGGGACGACCGGCTCTGCGCCGAAAATGTGCTCCATTACCGTCGCCATCGCTGTGCTGTTCGTCGTATGTCCCGAAGGATATTCCGGGTGTCGCGGAGTCGTGAAAAGCGGGGCC
>DATFEW010000365.1:0-3123 GCA_035250805.1 Pyrinomonadaceae bacterium | reverse complement strand
TAATGTCAACGCGAATATGACGCGCGAGGAATATGACAAGAACCGTGCGGAATACGAGGCCGACAAAGGCGGAAGCACGATCGGTGGGGGAATAAACGACAGCTGGTTGTGGTTCAAGACGAGGGCCGCACTTTTGACCACGAGCGACCTCCGGCAATCGACTATCAATGTTGATGTCGAGAACGACGTAGTCACCCTTCGGGGAACGGTGGAAACTCCGGCTCAGAAGGTGAAAGCCGAACAGGTGGCAAAGGGTATCGATGGTGTTAAGAAGGTAAATAACCAATTGAAGGTGGCTCCGGAGGATTCGGTCACTAATATGAACGGAAGCAACCGGTAGATTTTGTATGAAGCCAGAACCTAAGAGAGACGCTATCGACGTGATGATCGAGCAGCTGGGCGCGGCAGTTACCGCGGGTGACCTCGAGGGCGTCTCTCGGCACTATGCGTTCCCGGTCTTATTCATCTCGGACGAAGGGACGATGGTGATCCAGACGGCCTCGCAGCTGGAAGAAATATTTGCGAGGGGGCGTGAATGGTACATTTCCCAGGGCATCCTGTCCACTCGCGGTGAGCTTCAGGAGATCGAGCAGCTAACGGAGCACACGGTGGCGGCGAATGTTCGATGGCCTGGTTTCGACAGCGCGGGAAACGAAAACTATTCCGAGAAATCGTACTACCTCATTCAGAACATAAACGATGTGCCGCGTATTTGCGTGGCAATGACCCGCACTAAATAGCATCGGCCTGTATCAATACTCTATCAATCGCGCTTAAGACCTTTTCGGGCTCGATACTGAGGATGCACTTTGGATCGCCGAACTCTTTGCACTCGTGGCCGGGACAGGGCTGGCATGGCAGTGGCTGGAATACCATCTCGTTCGGAGTGTCGGTCCACGGGTACCAGTGATCGCGATTCATTGAGCCAAAGATCACCACGCACGAGACGTCCATCGCAGCGGCCATATGGGCTATTCCACTGTCATTGCCGACGAAGAGGGCTGCCTTCGAGAGTAACGCAGTGGTTTCCGGAAGGTTAATATCAGCAGATACCCACATCGGCGTTTCGGACAGCGATCTCAATTTCTCCAATTCATTTCTTTCCGTTTGCGAACCTAACGCGATCGAGTTGATGCCGCGATCCGAGAGGTCCCGGATAATCTTTGCGAACTTTTCCGGCGCCCAACGTTTAGAATCAAAAGCCGCAAGCGGGTGAATTACAGCAAATTTGCTATGAGGATCGAACCCAATAGCTCCTAGCTTCTGGGGCAGCGAGGCCGCGGCGCCTTCAGTTACCGCAAGACGGCTCCACGGTTTATCGTTGACCGGTATTCCAACATGTCCGAGAAGCGCGAGTTGCTGCTCCGCCGAATGCGTTTTCTCGCGGCCCCAAAAATCCGCCGACGACGATAGTAGGTGGTTGTAGAGAAACGAGTATCGGTAACCGGCGTAGCCAACCCGATGCTTTGCCCGCGATGCGGCGACAAAAAATGAGGAGGTTGACCCACCATGGAGATTAAAAACAACATCGTATTTTCGTTTGCGGATCTCGCGCGCGGTTTTCAGCCGCGCGTTCGATGTCTTGCTCGTAGTAATGACGTTGTCAACCGCGTCGTGTCCGTCAAGGAGGGGTGCGACCCAGTCTTCAAGCAGGATGTCCACCTCGGCGTGTGGCAGAAATCGTTTGAGCGCGATGAGGGACGAAGTTGCAAGAACAGTGTCGCCGATGGAGCGAAGCCGAATAACGAGAACGCGCCCGACCTTTTGCCAGTCGATCTGTTCTTGGTTCTTGGTTTTGGGTCTTTGGTTTTTGGCCACGACAGTTTCAGTTTTCCAAATCTACTGACCACTGACAACTGACCATTGACCACTATTTTTCGGTTGTCGCCTCTTCGATGATCATCACCGGAATGTCGTCTTTGACCGGATATACGAGCCGACACTCAGCATTTACGCATTTCAGCGCGCTGCCGTCAGGCCTGAGTTCAACCTTTGATTTGCATTTCGGGCAACGCAGTATTTCGAGCAATTCGGGTTTTATCGCCATGCGATCGATTCTACTTGGACACGCGTATCGAATCTAGTGCTTTACGCGATAAAGAACATAGACGCAGCCGTTTTTGAACGGCCTGCACTCGATCAGTTCCAGGTCTATCTGTTTTTTCATTTTATGAAAGAGCGGCACGCCTGAGCCCAGCAATACAGGATGAATATTGAATCCGATCTCGTCGATCATACCGGCCTCAAAGAGCGATCTAGCAAGATCTCCGCCGCCCATAATGCATATATCTTTTCCCTTCTCTTTTTTCAGATTTTTGATGAACTTTCCAGGATCTTCCGAGACAAATTCGACACCGTCGCGTGCGCCCGTCTCGAGTGTCCGAGAAAATACAATGCCCTTCATTTCGCCGTACGGGTTCTTTTTTTCCTTTTTGTTCTTTGACTTCGGCGCGGTTCCCACTGCCACCTCATACGTTTTTCGACCCATAACGATTGTGTCGAACCTCGACCACATATCCTTCATCACTTCCTTCGCTTCGTCGCCAAACAGTATCCAGTCGTACGACCCGTCTTCTCGCGCGATGTAGTTGTCAAGGCTGTTCGCTCCGCCAAATATCACCTTTCGCATAGTCTCACCTCCAACTGAAGCGATTGTAATGCGATACGCCGCGTGTGTCTTGGCGTTTTTTGATGTGAGATCAGGTTCGCTTTTCAAGGATCGTTCTGCAGATCGCCGGAGAGGTTGTCGTCTTTTTGCGAAACTGCTTATAGAAACGGCTCAGATCGTTGTAACCGACGTCATGAGAAATATCGATAATCGGCTCGCCGAGCGTAAGGCGGAAAGTGGCATCCGCCACGCGGAGATGATGAAGATATTCGCTCGGGCTCATGTCAAAGTCACGTCTGAACTGCCGTGACAAATGAGAGTGGGAAACGTTTAGCCGTTCGGCGACCTTTGCGATTGATGGAAACACAAGATAGTTCTCGTCGATCAGACGCTTCGCCCGGACTGATACTAGTGAAAGCTTTGTGTTAGGTTCGATCGACTCGACATTCGTACCCGCGGCAATAACGTCGGCAGCCTGTGCAGCGATGGCTAAAGGCTTTCTGAACTTCGTTTCG
>DATFEW010000359.1:0-6371 GCA_035250805.1 Pyrinomonadaceae bacterium | reverse complement strand
TAATGTCCGCTAACAAAGCGATGGAGCTTGGCATCACGCCGCTCGTTAGATTTGTTGCCTTCGCGACCGCTGGTTGCCTGCCCGAAGAGATGGGCGTTGGACCGGTGTATGCGATCCCAAAGGCGTTAAAACTCGCCGGGTTGACGCTCGATCAGATCGACATCATCGAACTGAACGAAGCGTTCGCGGCGCAAGGTTTGACAGTAATGAAACTGCTCGAAATGGACCCGGCGAAGGTGAACGTCAACGGCGGGGCTGTCGCGCTCGGCCATCCACTCGGCTGCACGGGCGCAAAACTAACTGCGACGATCCTACAAGAGATGAAGCGCCGCAACGCGCGATATGGAATGGTAACGATGTGTGTCGGCGGCGGCATGGGCGCTGCCGGGATCTTCGAAAGAATTTGAACACGGAGAGACCCAGAGACACAGAAGAAGCAAGAATGAGTAGCAGATATGGGACCCGCGATCAACTAATACAGTTTTCTCGGTGTCTCTGTGTCTCTGTGGTGAAAGAAATTTTATGGAAGCGCAACTAGAAAAAGAGTACATGAAGGGCGGGGAATTCCTTATCGTCGAGCAGGCTTCGGCCGACGTTTTTACACCTGAAGATCTAAATGAAGAGCAGCGGATGATCGGCGACACGACGCGTGAGTTTGTCGATAACGAGGTACAGCCGCAATTACCTGCTATGGAGAATCACGCGTGGGAGGTCGCGCGCGATCTTGTTCGCAAGGCGGGCGAGCTTGGCCTTTTAGGCGCGACTATCCCCGAAGAATACGGCGGGCTCGGACTCGATCAAACGACCGGCACGTTGATCGCTGAGATGATGGGGCGAGCCGGAGGCTTCGGGACCACGTTCGGCGCGCATTCTTCCATCGGGCTGCTCCCGATCCTCTATTTTGGCTCCGAGGAATTAAAGAAAACATGGATACCGAAGATCGTTTCGGGCGACCTTGTTTCCGCTTACTGTTTGACTGAAAGCGGCTCGGGCTCAGACGCCCTCGGTGCAAAGACGACGGCTAAGTTGACAGACGACGGCCAGCACTACCTACTCAACGGCGAAAAGATGTTCATCTCGAACGGCAGTTTCGCTGACGTGTACATCGTTTTTGCCAAAGTTGACGGAGAGAAGGAGAAATTCTCTGCATTTGTCGTCCCGCGTAGCGACAACTGCCGTCCCGGGGCGGAAGAACACAAGATGGGCATCAAGAGTTCATCGACAACCCCGCTCGTCTTGTCCGATTGCAAGATCCCGGCGACCAATTTGATAGGCAACGTGGGCGATGGCGCAAAGATCGCTTTCAATGTGTTGAACGTCGGGCGATTCAAACTTGGCGCCAGCGTAACCGGCGGCTGCAAATTGGCTATACGGGAATCAGTAAGGTATGCGAACGAGCGACAGCAGTTCGGTAAGCCGATCTCATCCTTCGGCGCGATCAAGCACAAACTTGCAGAAATGGCGATCCGCACGTGGGTAGCGGAGTCGATCACTTACCGCACCGTCGGGATGATCGATGCGCTGATCGGCGACGGTGCCGACCAGAAGCGGAAGATGCAGTCTATCGAGGAGTACGCCGTCGAATCGTCGATCAATAAGGTCGCCTGCAGCGAAGCACTAGATTATGTGGTCGATGAGATGGTGCAGATCTATGGCGGCTACGGCTATTCGGCGGATTATCCCGCAGAGAAGGCCTATCGTGATGCACGGATCAACCGGATCTTTGAAGGAACCAACGAAATCAACCGGATGCTCATTCCAGGGCAGCTTCTTAAGCGGGCTATGAAGGGCAGGATCGGTCTGCTTCAGGCGGCAACGGCGTTGCAGGAGGAAATATTAAATCCTCAAATGATCTTTGACGAAGATACAGGCATTCTCGCAGCGGGAGCCAAACTAGCTCAAAACGCTAAGAAGATCGCGCTTATGGTCGTAGGCACAGCCGCGCATAAGTACAAGACGGCGCTCAGCGATCAGCAGGAAGTGCTGCTGAACTGTGCAGACATCATCGTGGACGCATACCAGATGGAGTCAGCAATACTCCGGGCCAAGAAGATCGCGGAGCGGCGAGGCGATGAAGAAGCTGCACGCTACATCGAGATGGCTTCGGTTTTTTGCAACGATGCGATACAGCGGACCGAAATGAAAGCGCGCAACACGCTTTCCGCTATTGCAGAAGGGGATGAGGGCCGTATGCTGCTGGTCGCCTTAAAGCGATTCACAAAGAATAATTCGCCGATCAATACCATCGCCGCGCGTCAGCGGATCGCAGATGTCTTGATCGAGTCTAATTCGTACGCCTATTGAAAGGAGACAAGCATGCCTGAGTATAGCGTCGAACGTTGGACGGCCGTCCAGGCGCCCAATAGCGCCATGCTTAGATATACGCTCGGCCGCGAGGGTTATGAGGTATTTCAATGGACGGATCGCGCCGGCATGATCTATGGCCCTCATAAACATGCCGAAGACCAATGTCATTGGATCGTGTCCGGACAGATGGAGATCTATGTAAAAGACGTCGGCGCTTTTCAACTTGGGCCCGGCGATCGCGATTTCATGCCCGCCGAGATATGGCATACAGCACGTGTTATTGGGGAGGAACCTGTCTTGTATCTTATCGGGATCAAGCAACCCCTTCCTCCTTCTAAAGCCCCGCTTAAGAAGGCAAAGCAAAAACCGACGGCGAAGCGTAAGCCCGCTATAAAGAAAGCAAAACCACACAAGTCCGTCACTAAAGCGCAGAAACGAAAACCGTCAACGAAAGGTGCGGCTAAGAACGTAAAACCCATCAAGCCGAGGAGAAAAGCTAAGCCAAAGGCCTGATCCGCACACTGAACCTTCTACAAAACCACGGCGATAAGCTAACATTTAACTATGGCAAAGGCGCAGAGTATCGCGGCGAGGGCACAGACACTAGGTGAACTTCGTGCAGGCGGACATGTTTCCCGGTCGGTCAAAGATGAGATGCGGGCGAATTTGATCGCGAAGCTCAAGACGGGGGAACGGTTGTTTCCCGGCATCATCGGGTACGACGAATCGGTCGTTCCGCAGATCGTAAATGCAGTACTAGCCCGGCACAACTTCATCTTTCTCGGGCTCCGGGGCCAGGCAAAGAGCCGGATCATTCGTCAGTTGACCGAGTTGCTCGATGAGGAGATCCCGATCATCGCAGGCTCCGAAGTAAACGACGATCCATTCGCCCCGCTTAGTGCGTACGGCCGACAGACCGTGGAGCTGCACAGCGACGAAACCAAGATCGATTGGATAAGCCGTGAAAATCGTTTCGTCGAAAAGCTTGCAACGCCAGACGTGACGATCGCGGACATCATTGGCGACGTTGATCCGATCAAAGCCGCGAAGGGCGGGCACCTGCTGTCTGATGAATTAACCATTCATTTCGGTCTGCTCCCCCGCGCGAATCGCGGTATCTTTGCTATAAACGAACTTCCGGATCTCGCAGGTAAGATCCAGGTCGGGCTTTTCAATATCATGCAGGAAGGCGACGTGCAGATTAAAGGTTACCCCGTGCGTCTGCCGCTGGATTTGATGCTCGTATTCAGCGCCAACCCCGAGGATTACACTGCCCGCGGCAAGATCATCACCCCGCTCAAGGACCGGATCGGCTCGGAAATTCACACGCATTATCCCGCGAACGTTCAATTAAGCTCTGAGATAACGAAACAGGAAGCGTGGACGGCGCGTCCGGGTTTCGAAGGGTATACCTTGAGTATTCCTGAGTTCATTTCGGAAACGGTCGAGCAGATCGCGTTCGAGGCGCGCGATGATCAACGTGTCGATAAAAGAAGTGGCGTTTCGCAGCGGTTTTCGATCTCGGTTCTGGAATCGGCTGTCTCGAATGCCGAGCGCCGTGCGCTGATCACAGAAGAAAGCGAGATCGTGCCTCGCGTTTCCGACATCTATGCCTCCCTGCCTTCAATGACCGGGAAGATGGAGCTTGAATACGAAGGCGAACAGATCGGCGCGCCACGACTTGCCAAAGACCTTGTTAAACGCGCTAGCGGCGTTATTTTCGAAGGCTTTTTCCTCGGAATAGATTTCGAGCCGGCCGTGCGGTGGTTTGACGAGGGCAACAAGCTTCTGCTTTCGGACACTGCCTCGGCGGAAGAGTGTGTGCTGCTTCTGGAAAGTGTTCCCGAATTGATCGAGTCGGCACTCGTTCCGTTGGATTTCAACAAAAAAGAAAAAGCGAGACTCGTCTCCGCCTGCGAATTTGTCCTCGAAGGGCTGTACGCCAAAAACAAGATCTCGCGAAACGAAGACGGTGGGTACGAAGCCGCGACAAAAGCAAAGCGCGACCGGCGCGGAATGATCTATGAGGACCTGACCGATCTGGAAGGCTATAACTAAAAGAACCGTGACGAACTTTCGTTAGCTCGTCACGGTTTCCCTCCCCGGTTCGTTAACTTAAAACATTAGCCTCTTCGAATATAACGGGGCACGCATCGGCCACGTCGGTCTTTTACATATTTATAAACGAGATAGCCGCCCGAACCTGCGCCCGCTCCAAGAAGCGCTCCGCGACCGCCACCCACGCCGCCGCCTATCGCTGCACCAATTCCGCCGGCGATCAAAGCATTAACTAATCGCCTGTTTCGACTGTCACGACGTATGCGATAAGTGCCCGCAGGGCATGGCCGCATCTCGGCCAATTCGCCCGAAGCTTCTATGGCACTTGGCGATGGAGCTGTTGTCGCAGCCGCCTGGACGGACATTAACGGCATCGTTATCGCCATCATTGTCAACATCAAGAAAACTGACATTATCTTTTTCATAATTCCCCCTATTCAAATCATCTTTTTCGCACTCTAAACCGGCAATGACCGTGCCAAAAACTGCAACTCATTCAAACCCAATGACTTGCGTGTGGCCCGTGAAAGCCCGATCGTTGCGGCTAATAACGATTTCGTACACGAATCGGCCTAAATCGTGCAGCCGATTGTGTTTATTTGAACAGTTCTGGAATAAGAAACTGTCGTTACCAATACCAAGCCGCGGCGCGATAATTCGTGTACGCAATATGAACACGCCGACGCGAACCATACATTACCGATACTCCACCACAAAAAACTTTTTCATTGCACGATTCAACCCCCAAAAAGATTTTTTTCGGAAAGAGTATGTGATAAGTTTTTGGAGAGAGGAGCTTAAAGGATAGTGTGGACGGCTTTAATGAAGCTGTCTGCTCAAATTCGTGCAACAGTTTTTTCCGCGATGAAGTTTATTCGCTATTCAAAATTCAACGGGTTTGATGTTTTCGGCGTCGATCTCGGCGGACTGATGGATGCGCTCTCGAGCCGCCTTCTCGATTCGGGATATAACGACGATTACTGGTGGACCCGCGAGCGAAACGAGATGGATGACTCACTCGATGCATTGCGTCAGGCGATACTGCAGGCCTTGCTCGATCAAGAGATCTTAAATGAGCACGACGTCGAGAAAATGCTTGCCGATAATGACGGCAAGTTCAAAGGATCGCTGCTGGAAGAGCTTATCAACAAACTTATCGAACGGCTTGTCGAAGAAGGTTATTTGAATTTGAAGGAAGCGGAACAAGAGCAGCGTCGTGACATACAGAATGGTAACGGGCACGGCGAGGTCGGCGAGCCGCTGCCGCGTAACATCAAATTCGAAGTAACCGAGAAAGGACTCGATTTCCTCGGGTACAAAGCATTGCAAAAGCTGCTCGGCAGTCTCGGAAAATCCTCGCTCGGCCGCCACGAAACGCCGCAGTTGGATACGGGTATCGAAGCGGCGTTGAGTTCAAAGAAATACGAATTCGGCGACACGATCAACCTGGATGTAAATGCAACGCTGATGTCCGCGATCGCACGCGAGGGGCTGGGCGTACCGCTCAATCTCGAATACGAAGATCTTCGTGTGCATCAGCAGGATTTTTTCTCATCGTGTGCAACTGTCGTGATGCTCGATTGCTCGCATTCGATGATCCTATACGGCGAGGACCGTTTTACGCCCGCGAAGAAGGTCGCACTCGCGCTCTCGCATCTTATCCGCACGCAGTATCCCGGCGATTCTTTGAAGATCGTCTTGTTTCACGACAGCGCTGAAGAGCTACCGATCGCAAAGTTGGCGACGACGCAGGTCGGGCCGTATCACACGAACACCGCCGAGGGACTGAAGCTCGCACGCCGCCTGCTCAACGCGCAGCGAAAGGAAATGAAGCAGATCGTGATGGTGACGGACGGAAAGCCGACCGCCGCGTTTATGGAGCCATCGAATGCCACGTATTTCGGTTACCGCCGATATTCGGAATCCGTCGCGGGCGACAAGCGGCTGCTGTATAAAAACTCGATGGGCAACGACCCGTTCGTGATGGCGGAAACATTCAAAGAAGT
>DATFEW010000353.1:0-6501 GCA_035250805.1 Pyrinomonadaceae bacterium | reverse complement strand
TGGCCGAAACTCTTGCATTCTCGAGATCTGCTGACCGGAATCAGCTATATGCCGAGATATTTCCGCAGATCGAGGCGCTCGTCTCCGGTGAATCGGACCTTATCGCAAACCTTGCAAATGTTGCCGCGGTTCTAAAGGAAGTGTTCGGTTTTTTCTGGGTCGGTTTTTATCTGGAAAAGGGCGGCCAGCTTGTGCTTGGCCCATTTCAGGGCCCGCTCGCATGCACACGTATCGACTTTGATCAGGGCGTTTGCGGCCATGCGTACACCACAAAGCAAACGGTGATCGTGCCGAACGTCGATGAATTTCCAGGGCATATAGCCTGTAGCTCGCTGGCTAGGTCCGAGATAGTTGTACCGATTCAGGCATCGGGCGGCGGCATCCTGGGTGTCCTCGATGTTGATAGTGATAAGCTGGACGATTTTACTGAAACCGATCGCGTTGGTCTCGAGGCCATCACGGGTGTTATTGAGAGATCCATTCAGAGCCACACGAACTCTGAACGAAATGAATGACACATGTGGAATACCCGCTGTGGGTCTGGCTCGTCTTTTTTGGTGTCGTCCTCACAGCTCTGTTCGTCGATGTCGGAATTGTTAACCGCAAGTCACACGTTCCCTCACGGCGTGCGACGATCATGTGGAGTATAGTTTGGGTCTCTCTCGCACTTCTCTTTAATGTTTTCAATTACTGGGTAGTTGGGACGGTCTCCGGGGATTGGGCACTGGCCTTATCTCAGGCGAAGCTGTTCCTTACAGGTTATCTGATCGAGCTTTCCCTCTCCGTTGATAATCTGTTCGTTTTCCTCCTTATATTTTCGTTTTTCAAGGTCCCGAAGGAGTACCAGCACCGGGTTTTGTACTGGGGCATCATGGGTGCGCTCGTTATGCGCATGGTCATGATCTTTGCCGGGGCTGAGCTTGTAGAGCGCTTTCACTGGATCATCTACTTTTTCGGCGGGTTCCTGGTTTATACCGGCTTGATGATGTTTCGGGGGTCGGACGATAACTTTGAGCCCCACGAGAGTTTTGTAGTACGGATGGCAACGAAATTCATTCGGATCTCAAAGCGCTACGACGGCGACAGGTTCTTTACTATAGAGAACGGGGTTCGCACCGGGACCCTCTTGCTGCTGGTACTGATCGTTGTCGAATTCACCGATCTGATCTTTGCTATTGATTCGATCCCGGCCATTCTCGGCATTACCACGGACAAGTTCATCGTTTATACGTCGAATATTTTCGCCATCCTCGGCCTCCGGACCTTTTTCTTCCTTCTTGCCGACATGGCCGACCGGTTTCATTACCTCAAATACGGACTTGCCTTTATTTTGACTTTCATCGGCGTGAAAATGCTTCTGCCCCTTTTTGCCGAAGGTTTGCTATTATTATTAGGAGAGGGCACGATGCCCGGCCTCTCGGAATTCCTTCACAGGTTCCTTAAAGGGGAATTTAGCCACCAACTTATTAATATCTCTCTCGCTATGGTCGCGGCCGCGATCGCACTTTCCATTTTGTTCTCGATACTATTCCCTGTGAAACACGCTGAAGGACCTCCCGACGATATCGACCAGGACGATGAACTGGCTCTTTCCTGATCTAGAATGGAACCAAAGTACCGCAAGTTTTACCTCGACTGGTGGTGGATCAGAAAAAGCCTGATCTATCGATTGGTCGCTATTCTGGTCTTCGCGTGCGTGATAGTAGGCGGCGGATGGTGGGCGATAAGAAGCAACTGGTTTGCCGGCCAGGAGATAAGTGAGATTCCGGAGGATGCCGCACGGATAATCTCGTTCGAAGGCGACGTCCGCATTATCCGAGCGTCTACACGCGAAACTATCGTGGTCACTAAATCAACCTATATTTCGGCGGGCGACACTGTGCAGACCCAGGCCGACGGCCGGGCCGTCGTGCAGATGATCGACGGGTCAGTGTATTCGGTGCGACCGAACAGTACCGTTGTTATTCGGGATAATTCCTCGCTCTTCGGCGGCAAGAACGTTAGGGTCTCTCTGGATGACGGTCAATTGAACGTACGAACCGATCAACAAGCCGAGAACGTCGAAAACATCGTCGAAATGTCCGATACGGAAACGAGGCTGAAATCGCAAACTGAGGCAAGCTTTAACGCGGATGGCGACAACAACAACGGCGAGATAAGGATCAGCCGCGGAAGCGTTGAAACGACGGTGGGCGGCCAGCAGCAGACGATCGGCGAAAATGAATTCGCATCCGTTTCATCCGGCAAGATCAACTCGAAGGAAAAACTCCTTCCGGCCCCTCGGCATTTGCTTCCGGCAAATTCGGGGCAGGTCACGGACATTACCGGCTCGGGGGCGGGCGTCTCTTTCCAGTGGCAGCCCGAGGGCCAGGTGGTTTCGTATCACTTCCAGGCGGCGCGCTCGCCGTATTTCGCGCCCGATTCTCTCATTGTTGACCGTGGATCGCTTTCAGGGCGCGATTTTAGAATAAACGGGCTGCAGCCGGGAACATATTACTGGCGGACACGGGCAACATCAGGCACCGGGCAGACCAGCGACTGGAGCGAGCCTTGGCGATTTAATGTGATACGACGCGACGCGACACGAAAGATCGACGCAGGCGAGTGGAACGTTGAGCGGGTTGGCGGCAACGTATTTATTATATCCGGCCGAACAATGCCGGGAGCTCTTGTCCGGTCCCTTGGAAGAGAAACTTTCGCGGCAGGCGACGGTTCTTTCAGGATCCAGATCTCAACGCCGGTTTCCGAAGCGGCGGTTGAGATGAGCGACGACCAGGGCAACCGCGCAGGGTTTGTTTTGTCCCTGAGAAGCGCGAAAGTCGTTCGAAGGTTTTAGATTACGAGGCTGATTGCCGCAATAGAGCGCAAAACGGAAAACTGGTTCTGTACTTATGTGGCTTTTGTGCATTTTTGCGGCTAATCTAACGGACAGAGATGGCAGACGCACATTCACACGGCCGCCGTTCGGCGAAAAGCGTGCTGAATTTGAAGATCGCCCTGGCCTTGACGTTCGTCTTCATGATCGCCGAGGCGGTTGGCGGTTGGTTTACGAATTCCCTCGCGCTGATCGCGGATGCAGGGCACATGCTCACCGATGTGGCCGCGCTGACCCTGACGCTCACGGCGATCTGGTTCGCTTCACGGCCTGCAACCTCCAAAAAAACATTCGGTTATTACCGGCTCGAGATCCTCGCTGCATTCGTCAACGGCATCGTACTCGTGCTTTTGTCGATCTGGATAATCTACGAAGCTGTCGGAAGATGGCAGGACCCGCCGGAGATCCGAGGCCTTGCGCTGACACTGATCGCGATCGGCGGTTTGATCGTGAACATCATCGCGGCGTACCTGCTGCACGCTGACCACAAGCATGACTTGAATATACGCGGCGCATTCCTGCATGTGATCGGCGATATGCTGGGCTCGGTTGCGGCGATCGCCGCCGGTTTGCTGATCGTCGGATTCGGATGGCTTTGGGCTGACGCACTCTGCAGTATTCTGATCAGCCTTATCATTATTGCAGGGGCGTGGAAGCTCATCTCGGATTCCGTGAATGTGCTTCTTGAGGGTACGCCGACGCATATTAATCTAGCTGCGGTGGAATCCGCTATTCTCGAAACAGAGGGCGTGGGGGGCGTGCACGATCTGCATGTCTGGACGATCTCATCCGGAATGGAGGCATTGTCCGCGCACATAACGCACATGGAGTCGGTGCAACACGCCGAGCTTTTAGGAATCTTGCGCGAACGGCTCCATTCGACATTCGGTATCGATCATCTGACCATCCAAATGGAAACGCTCGAACACGAAGCCGAAGCCGTCTACATCTGCGATACCGGAACGAACTGCTTCGAACCCGCGAAGAAAACTGAGAAGCATACGACGGCCACGAGATCGCTTTGATATGGCGTTTATTCAGCTCCGGTATGGAAGCGGAACCATCCCTTTCGAACACGACGAAAACCGCTTCGAAGTACTCGCCCCAGAGGCTCCGCAAAAAGCCCTTACTGACATTGAGATAGGCGAAAGGCTCGACGCCCCCATTAATTCCGAAAGTTTGGAAAACATCGTGAAGGCCGGGGAAACGGTTTTGTTCATCGTTCCCGATGCAACACGTCAGGCCGGCGCCGGCCAGGTCGTAAACCTCCTCGTTCGGCGCTTGATCGCGAACGGCACCGCGCCGCACGAGATGGCCATCATCTTCGCCACCGGCATTCATCGCTCGGCGACGGACGCCGAAAAACAAGAGATACTGACTCCCTTCATCGCTCAAAGAATAAAGACGCTGGATCACAATGCGCGCGACCTGATGCAGTTGATGCACGTCGGAGAAACCAGCGGGGGGATCCGTGTTGACCTTAACCGCGCGCTCTTTGAGTTTAATCACGTAGTGCTGATAGGCGGCGTGTCTTTTCATTATTTTGCAGGTTTCACCGGCGGAAGAAAGCTTGTGTGCCCGGGTCTCGCCTCATCGAAGACTATCTCCGCCACACATAAGCTTGCATTCGACTGCGAGAATCTCGATCGCCGATCCGGCGTGGGTACCGGACTGCTCGACGGTAACGCCGTTCACGAGGCATTCGTTGAAGCGGCCTCGAAAACGAAGATCGCATTTGCGGTGAATACTATCGTAAATGACGATGGCGATGTCGCCGATCTATTCTGTGGCGATTGGATCAAATCCCACCAGGCCGCATGCGATGCCTTTTCAGATCAACATTCAATATCGATCTCCGAAAAACGCGATCTGGTGATCGTAAGCTGCGGTGGGTTTCCGTACGACATAAACATGATCCAGGCGCATAAATCGCTCAACGCGGCGTCGCACGCATGCAGCGAGGGCGGCACGATAATCCTGCTCGCGGAATGCCGCGACGGCCTCGGGCGCGATGATTTTCTGAATTGGTTCGACGCCGCTGACGGCCGCGACCTGGCGCTGAAACTCTGCGAGAAATATCAGGTGAATGGGCAGACGGCCTGGAACCTACTGAGAAAAGCCGAGAGATACAGGATCGAGGCGATCAGTTCCCTCAAAGGAGATGTCCTGGAAAAAATGCGCGTAAAGAAAGTTAATGAGATCCTGAGAACGGACGGAGGCGGCTACATCATTCCCAACGCTTCGAGACTTAAGATCGAGTATTAACCTCGCTTTACTTCGAAAGTCCTCGCGATCGTATCGGTCTGGGGGCGGATGGAACGCAAGCTGTCCTGAAAACCCTCGAATCGAAGAACATAAACATGGTCGCCCGAACGAAGAAAATACCACCTGCCGCTCATCGCCCGGCCGGATTTCAAGAATTCAAAATTCAAGATCGAGCCTGAAAGCTTGCCGGTAAAGTTTTCCTGTTTGCCGGCTACATAACCGGGCCTGAACTGCAGCTTGTCTTCCTGGCTCTTGATAACATCGGCCATCGGCGTGTTACGTGGTGCGTTTACTCGACGCACTTCGAAATGGCCATCGTTCCGGTCTGCATACACTAATTCAACATTGCCGGACGAAGGGGCGCTAACCTGTTTCCATCTCGCATTAGGTATCTCGAACGAATACTCCACGCCCGGGTCGCTAAAGCTGTTTGATTGAGCGAACGCCGAGAAGGCGCACACAAGTACAATTGTTAATGACCAGTAGAGCTTCATATCGTGGATCCTATGCTTGAATTCTATCGCACTTCTATTGCGTTCCGGAAATATTTGATGCCTCCATTAACGCTAATGTTGCATCCAAACGGCTTAGGTTTTTTGAGCTTTGTGACGGCTCAAAACTTTTTCGCCCAAGCGAGCTTCCGGCACGTCTAAAATCAGGAATCGGACAAACCGTTTCGATGCAATACTAAGAAGAGGTAAATGAAAGTGAGAACGTCCAAAGGTTTGATCGTACGGGCCGCGGCCGGAATGCTCGTGGTGACAATGGCTTTGCCCGGGGTGTTTTTTTCGTCCCAACCGGATAAGAAGCTGACTGAAGAGCAGAAGATCGCACACGTGCTGAACCGGCTCGGTTTTGGCGCGAGGCCGGGGGACATCGAAAAGGTGAAGCGGATCGGTATCGAAAAATATATCGACCAGCAATTGTCGCCATCCTCGATCGACGACGCCGCAGCTGAATCAAAGGTCAAAAATCTCGAGATCTTCGGTATGACGACCGCCCAGGTGTTTGAAAAATATCCGAACCCGGGTGCCCTTCTGCGTGCCCTTGAAGGTCCACAAAACAACCAGCAGCAGCCAAAAGCAAATGAGGACATGACGGAAAAGGAGCGTCAGGTGCGCCAACAAAAGCTCCGCGAATATTACCTGAAATACGACCTGCGTCCTGCCAATCAAATGTTGCCTCAGATCGTATCGAACCGAGTTCTCCGCGCGGTTTATTCCGAGCGCCAGCTTCAGGAAGTGATGGTCGATTTCTGGCAGAATCACTTCAACGTTTTTTCGGGAAAGGCGGCCGTCCGCTGGTACATACCAAGCTATGAACGCGACGTCCTGAGAAAGAACGCGCTCGGTAATTTTAAA
>DATFEW010000032.1:0-3262 GCA_035250805.1 Pyrinomonadaceae bacterium | reverse complement strand
TACATTTCCAGCGAAGGATATAAGAAAACCAAGTAGCATTAAGCTGTTTGCCATTTCCGGCGTTCCGCCGAAACAATGCATTATGCCACCCTTAAATCCGCCATACGAACACTCTTCGGCAAGGATCTGGACGGTTTCGTCATTGGCGTCCCGACTGTGAACAATGATGGGAAGGCCAAGCTTCTTGGCGGTTCTAATCTGCCGCCGAAAAACCTCTCTTTGCACGGCACGCGCGCTGTGTTCGTAGTAGTAATCGAGCCCGATCTCGCCCCAGGCAATGACTTTCTTTGAGGATTTGGCTAGATCAATTAGGTGAGATTCGGCCTTGTCGTCGTAAAGCTTCGCGTCGTGCGGATGAACGCCAACGCTCGCAAATACGTTCTCGTATTTCTCGGCAACCGCGACGGCCTTTCGAAAATCGTCCGAATGCGGATCGCCCGTCCCGACATTCAACATCGCCACGACGCCTGCTTCCTTCGCACGCTCGATGACCTCGTCCCGATCGCCGTCAAATGCCTCACCGTCAATATGGCAGTGGGAATCGATGATGCTCACAGTTTTTCGAACTTCAGTGTCTCGATTGAAGCAAACGCTTTTTGCCTGTCTGCCACTTCGTAATATGTCAGTGTGAAGGCTATTACATATCCATTTTGCTGAACGAACCACACGACTTGGTTCTGGGTTCCGTCCAATAGTTTTATCTTCGTCTCTAAACTGATGGCCGGAATATCTCCAATGCTCGTCCGGGTTGACGCCTTTATGATCTCGTAGTTTTGAAGCTTCGAAAGCAATTGTTCGGTCATTTTTGCCATCTGCATCGGGGCATCCGGTTTAGTAGCCGGAATACCAAGATTAATGGCGAGCATAGCGATTCGTTCGGTTCCAAGCGGGGCAGAAACAAACGACGCAAGGTTTCGGCGCTTTTTATTCGGATCCGGAATCGGAACCGTCGAGTTCGCGGACAACACTTCCCTTCCCCATTTTCTCACGCTGTCGACATCTTCGGCGCTTACTCGAGTCCAGTTTTCCGGAACCGAAATAGAGAATTTGAAGTACTCGTTACGAAAAATCTGGTTCGAAAAGGAACTGGCAAATATCGGCGATTCGGTTACTGTACTGACCGGCGTTCTATTTTCTATCTTAATCGACGAAAAAAACCGTTCAGTTTCGGTTAAAAGTTTTGCTTTCGCGGCCTTGGTTGGAGGCGTAGTCTCCTCTTCCGTATTTATGGGCGACACGATCAGTACATACATGTCCCGACCGATAATTATCAGCCGCATTTTCTTAGGAACGAAACGCGGATCTTTCGTCACCGTGGTCATCTCAAGGCCTAGCTTGCCATTCAAATAGAAATCTTTTGGCTCATGGAACGTATCAGAAGGATCCGCGGTAAATTCTTTGGCAGACGCTTGATAAGTTTGGCGAAGAACTTTGTCGTCCCTTATTGCGTACGGCATCGCCGAATGGCCGACGAGGAAGACCGCGTTATCACCGGCGCTCATGTGCATCACCAGTTTGGCATTGCCGAGGGATTCTTCATAGAAAGACTCGGTTTGTCGAACTGGCTCTCGCGGCAAATCAATTCGTACGCCGAAAACGGGAAACTCATATTGCTTCCAGTGCTGGGGCCTTAGGAGAGTCCTTGCAATCTTTGCTTCTAAGGCTCGTTCAGATAATTCGGTCTGATCGCCAAGTGGCCGCGGCGGGGGTGCTGGCTGTTGCGCGAGGGCATCGAAAATGGATCCGACCAATACTAATCCAACAAGTAACGAATTATTCAACCTTTTCTCCATGTTCACTTCAGTCTCGCTCCGACCTTAACATCTTCCAAAAACGTCGCGATCGCAGGCGTATCTTCTTCTGTTAATGACGCAGCGCAGATCATACCCTGGGATTCGAGGCCGCGCATTTTCCGTGGCTTGAGATTCGCCACCACCACTACCTTGCGTCCGATGAGTTTTTCGGGCTCATACCATTCAGCGAGTCCGGCGAGAATCTGACGCGGTTTTTCCTCACCAAGATCAACTTCAAAGCGAAGAAGCTTGTCGGCATTCGGTACACGCTCGGCAACTTTGATCTCGCCGACTCGGAGTTCGACCTTAGTGAAGTCGTCGATGGTAATAAAATTGTCTGTCTGCTCAGCTGCGCCCTCTCTCACGGTCTGGCCACTGACATTATCGCGGGCCGCGGCCGAAGCCGGTTCTGAAACCGCGGCTGACGGTTGACTGCTGACCGCTGACTGCTCTTTGATTTCACTCATAATTTTACTCTTCTCAATTCTGGGGAATACTGCCTCAGTTGTGCCGATCGCTGTTCCGGCTTTAAGCTCGCCCCATTTCAAATCCACCGGATCAAGTTTAGAAGGCTCTTCCGAGAGGCCAATTTGACGATATATATTCTCGGACGATTCCGGCATTACGGGATACAGCATCACACTGAGCCATCGGAGCGTTTCAGCGGCACGATACAAAACCGCATTCAGCGTTTCGGCTTGTTTCTCGTCCTTGACCAGTTCCCACGGCTTTGCGTCGGAGATCATCTTATCGATCCGGGCGATCACGGCCCAAAGCGTTTCAAGCGCCTGGCTGAACTCAAAATTGTCGAATCGACGTACAAACTCGTCCCGGGCGTGCTCCACCACGGAAACGATCTCCTGCCCGTCCGGATCGATTCCCGCCCGGCGTGCCTGTAAATAATTCTCTTCCGCGATCTTGCCGTTTGGGATCATTCCGTCTCGATACTTCGAGATCATCGAAAATGTTCGGGACGAGAGATTCCCCAATCCGCTCGCAAGGTCGGAGTTGGCCCGATCGATCAAGCTTTCATATCCAAACTTTCCATCCTGGCCAAAGACCATCTCGCGAAGCACGAAATACCGTACGGCGTCGACCTGAAAATGCTCATGTAATACATCAACTTCTATTATGTTGCCAAGGGTCTTGCCCATTTTACGGCCACCGGCGTCGAGCCACATGCCATGGGCATAAACCCCCTTAGGGAGCGGCACACCGGCGGCTTTTAGGAACGACATCCAGTAAACCGTGTGAAACCGAAGAATGTCCTTGCCGACAAGGTGGACCCCTGGCCAGTACTTTTCAAACCCCGCGGCTTCTTTTCGATCGTTTCCGTAACCGAGGGCAGTGATGTAATTAGAAAGAGCATCGAGCCAGACGTACATCACGTGATTTTCATCATCCGGCACGGGAACGCCCCATACAACGGACGATTTTAAGCGGCTGATCGACAGGTCTTGAAGCCCACG
>DATFEW010000336.1:0-13778 GCA_035250805.1 Pyrinomonadaceae bacterium | reverse complement strand
ATCGTCTTCGGCACGACCTTGTCCTTGCAGCCGCCCGCCTTTCCGCCGTTGTTGTACGAGCTGTATGAATTGTTCGTGCACGCGAGGCCGAATTCCGCGTCGATCACCCACATATCCATTTCCATCTTGTTCTTCTGCGGAAAACACGCGTCTGCCGAGCTTTCCATCTCGACCGTCTGAATGATGTGGCGTGCCGTGTAGCCAAACATCTGCTTCCTCTCGCCGGTGTCCCTGATAGTGGTCGTAATATTCACGATCCCGCCTTTGGCCACCGGTGCGGCCGAACCCGGTTTAACAGGTGTGGTCGGGTTGCCGTTGGCATCTGTGTAATAAGACACCGTGTAGGTTTTCGTCTGGGGTACGAGCCGCAGGTCCTTGCCGAGATCGCACTGCGTGATCGAAACCATCACGCCGTTCATCATCTCCGTCCGCTGCCGCTTACCCTTGATGTAGGTCGTGTTCTCATACGTCTGACCGCTCATCGTCTGTTTGGTCTTGATCTTCACATCGGCAAACGCCGAGCCCGCGACCGTCAGCATCAACCCAGCTGTAAATAAGATTGCCTTTTTCATTATTGTTCTCCGTTTACCGATCTATGAATTCGGCCAATGTGTGGGCCGTCAATTGATAAGGCGGGAGAAGAGTGCGAAAAGTAACAGGTAGTAAGATTAGCTTTTGATCTCGCCGTTACTTCACGGCAAGCTTTCGGTGCGCGTTCGACAAGCAAGGAAATCTTTTTATCGCGGACGGATTCAGGAAGCGGATCGAGTATCCCGAACAGCGCCGGTACATCATCGACCGGATGAACTCGGAACCCGGAACTGAACACGGCATCGAATCTGCAATGCACGGAAAGGCAGCGGTTCAAGAACTGCGGCGTGAACCTGCTAATTCGAAGATTCGAATTTCGGGAAGTTCGCGTAGAAGACGACAAGCTTACCCGGGCGCTTTCGTGGCTGAACCTTGCGGAGGCAGGAAAAGTGTTTCTCGTCCGCGGTGGCTGGATAGATGAATTTGTCGACGATGTCTGCCGCTTCCCGTCCGCCCGCTACGATGACCAAGTGGACGCCGTTTGGATAGCAGTGTCGATGTTGAGCGATAGAAAGTTTAAGCCGTTTGGGTTTTAGGTCGAGATTATCCGCCCGCAAAATTCTTCGGCATGCGACTGGTAAATTGCCAACCTTTCACCCAAAAATTCCCTGGAAGATCTCTACCTCCTCCAATGCCCGCTACGTGGCATACTGCGCGGTCTTCCGAAATGTCGGTCACTCGCAAGATCACATAATTTGACTTTCCACCAACGAGAAAGAATGACATCCCCTTTATTACACCCTTCTTCCTCCCCGCATCGATCTCAACTGCGCCGTCGGAATAGTCACCGATCTCTTTGACCGACAGCACTTTCGCAACGATTGGTTTCATATGGACGTATTTCAAATACTCAATAGGAAGGTCGGGTAGCCCTTTCCGATCCGAGTCAGTTTCGGACTCCGGTTCTTTTACAAAGTAATCGACGAACGTATTCCCGGATCGTGAATGGACGTCGTAGGCGAAGTTGATCAATTCCGGGGGCGGCACGAGGAATCGATATTTGCCCCACCTTACGACAACGAACTCCGTAGGCATCGTATGGGCGCTTTTCTCATCCTTAGTAAGCTCCGGATAAACTGTCACTCGCCCGTTCGAATAGGAAACCCTTCCGAAGTTCACCCAGGAAGGGGAGAACGTGTGCAGGCTGGAAGTCACGACGAAACCTTTATTCGGAGACAGCGAGAAAACCGTCGGGTGGTGGTCACCCAAGAGGTAGACGCCCGTCCAATCCTGAGCATTAAGCACCGACAATTCTGAGCGAATGGCATTCACACGTTGTTCGACGACACTGTAGAGTTCGTCGGAAATCGGTTGATCCACCTTGTGCTCTTGACCGATACTATCGAAGATTAATCCAAGTAGAAGTAGAATTATGTTCAAACATTTCATAATGTTTATTCTCTCAGAATAATACCTCAAGATAGGGTCGATATGCTTTTCCCGGCCGCTACCGCGACCGGTTCTGACTAATATTTCAGCGGCATGTGGTTCATTGAGCGGAGGAGGACGCGTTGGCGGCGGTTTACCCGCTTGCGATTTTTTATCGGATGGAACACGTTAAGCGGCGAAGGGATCATCGCAGCGAGAAAGGCGGCTTCTTCGCGGGTCAGGTTCGACGCGGATTTGTTGAAGTAGCGGCGTGAAGCGGCCTCGGCCCCGTAAACGCCGTCGCCCCATTCAATGACATTGAGGTAGAGCTCGAGGATACGTTTTTTCGAGAGATTTCGTTCGAGAAAATAGGTGTAAATGGCTTCCCTACCCTTTCGAAGAAAGTTGCGATCCTCTGACAGGTACAGGTTCTTTGAAAGCTGTTGAGTGATGGTCGAGGCGCCGCGCTTGAAGCTCGGCATCGGCGGTATCCAGTCATCTTCGCTGGGCTTGCAGTCTGCTTTTGGCGTTCCGTTCGTCTTTGCCTCAGTTTCGCATTCTTCCCTTGCCTCACGTTCACCTTCTATAACGGCTTCATCCCACGCCTTTTCAATCGCTTCCCAGTCAAATCCATTGTGTTCGAAGAAGCGCGAATCTTCGCCTGCCAGCACGGCCCGCTGCAGATGGGGTGAGATCTGTTCGATCGGTGTCCAGACCATGAACTTGCGCTGTTCCCGCCCTTCAGCCCGTGCCTCGGATAGCCGGTACTCGATCATAGATGTGGTGACGGGATTCTCGGTACGAAGGTTCGAAATACTCGGAAATGTTACAAGCTCGTATATAAGCCAAAGTCCGACAGCCCCGACAAATATCAGAAATAAGATCTTGGTCCAGTACCACATAAATCAACGGACAATGGAAAATGGATAATTGAAAATGGAAAACGAAGACGGGCCAAAGGTGGTTGCTACCTCCGGCGACCCGGGCCAAAAATAATTCTCTTTGATGCCGGGATCATTGTCCACTTTCCGTTATCCATTTTACATTGCTTTCCGTTTTCCGATTTCCGTTGTCCATTCTTCAGGTTCCGTTTACACTTGAAAATATGGCGGACGGCGAAAACGTTGTGGCGGTGATACTTGGCGGCGGTGCCGGCTCACGGCTTTTTCCGTTGACGCGCGACCGTTCGAAACCGGCAGTTCCACTCGGCGGAAAATACAGGCTGATCGACGTTCCTGTCTCGAATTGCATTAATTCGAACGTTACGCAGATCTTCGTGCTTACGCAATATAATTCAGCATCACTTAATCGCCACATATCGCAGACCTATCGATTTTCGAGCTTCTCCTCCGGCTTCGTAGAGATCCTCGCGGCCGAGCAGCGGCGCGACAGCCCTGACTGGTTTCAAGGCACGGCAGATGCGGTCAGGCAGATACTGCCTCATCTCCGGGATTGGCGCGTAAAATCGCTGCTGATACTTTCTGGAGACCACCTTTACCGGATGGATTATCGAAAGTTCCTCGCCACACATTACGAAACAAATGCCGACGTGACCGTATCGGTCGTGCCTACAAACCCCACGGACGCTGAAGATTACGGGATCCTTAAAGCGGATTCGAACGGCAGGATCATTGAATTCAAGGAGAAGCCAAAAGGTGCGGACCTTGAGGCGATGCGGGTCGATACCACACGGTTCGGTCTTTCGCAGATCGAATCTGATCTCAGACCCTATCTGGCCTCGATGGGGATCTACGTTTTCGATTATTCAAAGCTCATCGAGCTGTTAGAGAATAATGAGACGGCAGTAGATTTTGGCGGTGAGGTCATTCCGTCCGCTATAAACAAGTACAACGTTCAGGCCTACGTTTTCAACGGCTACTGGGAAGATATCGGGACGATACGCTCATTTTTCGACGCGAATCTGGATCTGGCATCGCCGCTTCCCAAGTTCAACTTTTTTGACACTGAAGCTCCGATCTATACGCGCAGCCGCTATCTTCCTCCGTCAAAACTGCACGAATGCGATATCGACAATTCAATGATCAGCGACGCATGCATCCTGAATGGAGTATATGCCAGGCGATCGATAATTGGGCTGCGAAGCCGTATCGACACTGGCGTACGGATCGAACATTCGATAATGATGGGCTCTGACTTTTTTGAATCGCCCGAAGAGATCCAGTCAAACCTTGACCGGGGAAAGCCGCACCTCGGCATTGGGCGAAATACTCATATTCGACGCGCGATAATAGATAAGAACGTGCGGATCGGCAAAGATGTGCGATTGCTGAACGAAGCGGGAGTTCAGAGCGCTGACGATCCCACCCGACGTTATTACATCCGCGATGGGATCATAATCGTGCCCAAAGGGGCATGCATCAATGACGGGACTGTGGTCTAGATCTACCTACTGGCCCTATTCTCTCCGAATATGTAACTGTTCTTTGCCCTGACAACAACGTTCGGCCGGTTTACTCTGATGGTTATCTGCCGGCGCTCGCCCGATTCGCCCGCTTTATCCGGATAATAACCGAGCGAATACTGCCGCCGCAGTTCTTCCGCGATACCAGCAAAAGACGCCTCAAGATTAGCAAGCGTATCCGCCTCAAATTTTCTGCCGCCGCTATTTAGTGCCAATTCTTCGAGATATCGTCGGCCGGTTTCGTAATCTCCCTGCATGCCGCCCCGAGGCATTGTGCGGACTGAGCCTCCGAGGATTCCGGCGATGATTTGGTCAAGGACAGTGCCGCCTCCGCCCCGCCGAGGATTCGGATAGGTTCCTCCGCCCCAACCGCCGCCGCCCCAACCGTCACGCGCCGTGTCGTACCGGATGGGATAGATCAGGACGTCGGTTTCTTCGACGTCGCGGAGATTGCTTTCCATAGTGGCACGACGCGATGTTGTGTCAACGCCGTCGGTGAACAGCACGATCGCCTTGCGGCCCTGGATACGGTTGAGCTCGCGGTTAAGAGCGTGATCGACGGCCTCATAAAGACTTGTGCCGTCACCGAACGCTGAGGTCTGGATCGCCCTGCGAAGCTGGTTTCGGTCATTCGTCGGCTGGCTCAAAATATGCACTTCCTCATCGAATGAGATCACCATCACACGGTCATTCGGCCGAAGCTGGTTCACAAAGGAAATCGCCGACTGATGAATTTCCTCGATCCGGTAACGGGTCGAAGGGCTGACATCGATAAGTAGAACGACGGTAAAGGGCTGTTCTACAGACTGGAAATAATCTACCGACTGCTCAACGCCGTTCTCAAAAATCTTGAAATCTTTCTGCTGCAACCCGGAGATGAACCGTCCGTCCCTATCGAGCACCGATACAGGCATTGTGACCAGATTGGTCTCGACCTTTATAACCTCATTCTCGTCGGTTGCAGGAGGAGTAGGCGACGGGACTCCTGTCGGCGTGCGTGTTTGACCCCCCACAAGGACCGGCGCGTTCCGCTCGCCCCCGGAAATTTGAGGGTCGTTTTGAATTCGGGGTGGAGCGGGAGTCGGGGTGGCTACTACGCGGACCCGCGATGATTGCGCAGAAGCCGAAATAACCAAAATCCCAAAACACGCAAGAATTGCCAGCGATCTAAACATCAATAATCTCCGCTTTAAAAAGGCTTATTTGGGGAAAGTGCTATTTCTTGGATTGTACCAGAAAAGAATCAGTTGCTAGCTTTATTTTCCAGCAAGTCGACGGAGAGGTCATGAAAGCGGCGACGAACAGGATTGAGATTAACAAAGGGCAGCGAATGGTTGTGCGTGCGATTGGTCAAAAGTATGAAAATGCGTTCTTTTATCGGGTCGATCCAAAGGCTTGTACCTGTAAAGCCTGTATGCCCAAAGCTTTCCGGTGGCATTCTTGATCCGGCACTTGAATCTTTGGTCGAGGCAAGCTGAAAGGCAAATGAGCGGTCTTCATTCATCCCCCGAGTAAAATTGGTGCTGAAGAGTTTGCAGGTTTCGGGTCTTAAAAGTTGCGTATAGTTCGGCAGGAACTGGAGGGCGAGCTTCAAAACTTCTTCGGCCGTGGAAAACAACCCCGCGTGCCCGGCAATCCCGCCCATGAAATAAGCGTTTCCGTCGTGAACGTCACCCCAGATCACATCGTGTCTAAAAAACGCATTTTTATCCGAGTCAGGTGTTAGAAATCCCTGCTCAATGCACGCTTGACGTTCAAATTCGTTTCCCTTCTCGCTAGCCGCGATATCGGTTTTAGATTCGAAATCGTCATCGTAGGATGTCACTACCAGACCGAGAGGGCCCGTAACCTGGTTGGCCATTGCAAAATCAAGTCGCTGTTCGAAAGTTAGTTCTAGAAACAAACCTAGCAATATGAAATTCAAATCGCTGTACACTACTTTGCTACCCAGGGAACCCTGAATCTGCGTTTCTTCAGAATCAAGAATCCAATCAAATATCTCTCGCCGCTGTACATCTGCATTGAGTAATTCATAAATTGGCAACCACGCTTTTAGTCCCGACGTATGTGTCACCAAGGCTTCAACCGTCGGGGGTTTTCTGCTCTTGGATATTACATACTCCGAAACCGGACTTTCGAGTCGGATTCCATCCGTATTTTCGGTCAATTTCGCGAGAAGCAAACCCGTCACTAGCGGCTTGGTCAGACTTGCCACATCGTAGATAGTATCGAGCTTAGCCGGAATAAGCTGCGGTTCGACCACTGCGTATCCAAGAGCGTCCTGAAACACGAATCCCCCTTTTTCCGCGACCAAATAGACCGCAGACGGAAAGTCGCCGGCGTCAATGCGTTCCTGAAGGAATGTCGATATGCGTTCGTGCATCCGCAATGAGTTTAACGTTTACAGCCATAATGTGAAATCCGTGTGAACCAAAGTAGACCCCGAATTGACAGTTGCGAAGCAACGCAATAGACTGCCTAAACAACTTTAACCTTGGAGGAAATTATGGGTAAGTCTGATTCTGCCGAACTCATCTTAAAACTGTACGATCTGCGTCGCGAAGAAGTGATGCGTAAGGCCCGAAACTGGATGTTTGGGTTTAACCCGACCAGCATCGAAGATTGGGAAAAAACCATGATGGACCCGGAGGTGGGCGGCTATCTTCGGATGGTAACGTCATACTGGGATATGGCCGCATCGCTGGTCGTCCATGACGCGATCGATGCCGATATGTTCAACGACACTCAAGGCGAGCATATTATGGTATTCGCAAAGATCGAGCCGCTTCTTCCTATGCTGCGTGCGAAATGGGAAATGCCGGATGCCTTCAAGAACCTCGAAAAGGTGATTATGGACCGCAAGGATGGGGCCGAACGCGTGAAGAAAACACAGGAATGGATGAAGTCGATCCAGGAACAGATCGCCGCCGCGCAGTCAGGCGAGACCACTTCACAAACGAGCGAAGCCACAGCATAAGAAGATCTGCAAACTTATGGCTAATAGTCATCAGCTTGGTAGCTATTAGCCATTTTTGTGTCAGCTCGGCAGATCGAGCCGTCTCGCATGGTCTCTGATCTTTTCAAGCACGCCGATCCCCAATCCAAGAGCCCGGCGGCCGTCCTCACCGGTTACGGGCGGCTGATCATCATTTTCAATTGAATCCAGAAAAGCATTGATCTCAAGACGGAGCGGCTCGACGTCGTTGATCGTGAGACGATCGATCGAGATGCCGGCGAGCGGATGGGCCGGGTTTGGATTTAAGGACGTTACCGACGCAAATTTGGTCGAGTAATCCAATACGACATAAGAATTCGTTTGATAGAAGCGCGTCTTGCGTACCTTTTCGGTGCCGACACGAGAGGCGGTAATATTTGCCACGGCTCCGTTTTCGAATTCGATACGAGCGTTAGCAGCATCGACCTTGTTCGATATGATCGGTATCCCAACGGCGTGGATAGCCGAGACTTTCACGTCCTCTCCAACAAGCCATTGCACGGCGTCGAGGTCGTGGATCATCACATCGAGCACGACGTCCACGTCAAGGGAACGGTTCGGAAAGGGCGACACGCGATGGATCTCAAAATATAGCGGTGTTGTAACATGAGGTCTAAGGGCGACCATCGCCGGGTTGAATCGTTCGAGGTGTCCCACCATCAGTACGGCGTCGGATGCTTTTGCAGCGGCGATTATCCTGTCCGCGTCCTCAAGGCTCGTTGCGATCGGTTTCTCAACAAGTACGTGAACGTCTTTCTCTAGAAACGCGCACGCGATCTCGCAATGCGTCTCGCTGGGTGTTGCGATCGATACGACATCAACCTTTCCGGCTAGCTCATGCCAATCGGTAAATTGAGCACAGCCATTCTCTGCGGCGATCCGCGTTGCCGTCTCAGTATTGGAATCGCACGCACCAATGAATTCGACACGACCCTCGCGTGCCAGCTGGGCGTAATTTCGTGCGTGGTGGCGGCCGAGACTCCCGACGCCGATAACCGCCGCGCGCAGTTTTTTCGTTTGTTCGGATCGTGGCATTGAATCAGCAGAAGAGTTCTTAGATACTCTATTTTCGGCTAAGTTTTTACAAATGACAAAGTTAGCAAATTCGCGGTGGTTTTGGATCGTGTTCGCAACCCTAACGATCGCCGTGTATTTTTCGGGTCTCACGATCCCGCTGGTGGGTCCGGACGAGCCGCGTTATGCGCAGGTCGCCCGCGAGATGTTCGAACGCGGTGACTGGTTCACGCCGACGCTGGGCGGTGCGAACTGGTTTGAGAAACCCGCGCTTCTTTACTGGCTCCAGATCGTTTCATACAGCGTATTCGGCATAACCGAATTCGCCGCACGGTTTGGTTCGGCTATCTTCGGTCTTTGTACCGTCGGATGTTTGTGGCTTCTGGGACGTGACGTTGATAAGGACTTTGGAAATCTTCTCGCGGTCGTTGCAGCATCCACGCTCGGCATTATCGTTTTCGCGCACGGGGCTAGCTTCGACGTTATCGTGACGTTTCCGATCACGGCGGCAGCGACTGCGTTCTTTATTTTTGAGCGTAAAGGCAGGACGTTGGCACTTCCGGCATTTTATTTCTTCGTCGGCGTGGCGTTATTGGCAAAGGGCCTGATCGGCATTGTATTGCCGTACACGATCGTTGGTGTTTATTACCTGATCTCGTGGAAACCGCCGAGTAAGAAATTCTTGCTAAGCGTTGTTTGGGGAACGGCACTCGCCTTAGCACTCGCCGCCGTCTGGTATTTGCCGATGTACCTGACCCACGGGTACACGTTCATTGACGAATTCTTCATCCAGCACCATTTCCAGCGATATACGACCAACAAATACCTTCATCCTCAGCCCTTCTATTTTTTCTTTTGGGTTCTGCCGCTCATGACAATACCGTGGCTGCCGTTTTTTATCGCAGCGATCATCAGGTGGCTTCTGGATATTTTTCACCACAGAGACACCGAGACACCGAGAAATAAGATGGGTCTGGAGGTTAAGCAGCTTAGGTTATTTGCGATCGCCTGGCTTGTAGTTCCGCTGCTCTTCTTTTCCTTTTCCGGTTCAAAACTTCCCGGATACATTTTGCCGTCCGTACTCCCAGCTATAGTCATCACCGGAATGTTTCTTGAGCGCCTGATCACAAAGAACGAGGTTTGGCGATTTCCAGTGCAGGTCTTCGCGCTCGGAATGCTCCTGATCGTTTACATCGCTATCAGCTTCGCCCTGCCGTCATATGCTGACCAGGAATCGGTCAAGTCGCTGATAGCCGCGGCGGACCTGCGGGGTTTTTCCGAGAGCAAGGTGATGGGTTATCAATCCGTCTCGCACAATGCGGAGTTCTATGCATCGGGTCGTTTGTTGGGAGGACCTGATGGGAAGCAACAACGCGTTCCCGATATTCCATCTGTAAACACGATCACCTCCCAGGTCGGGCCGGTTCTACTGCTGGTCCGCTCGAACAAGCTTGAAGAAGTCGTTTCGAACGAAGCAATAAAAGCTGAGGTACTCGCCTTTAACGGAAAGCTCTACATCGTGGCGGTCTCGCCGCAATAGTTATTTTGCGGCGCGACTGACTCGATCCATTAATGCCGCTCCGATTCCCGTGGTTTCAATCTCTTCGCAGTAGATCGTTTTTATCCCTGCACGATCGCATTCGCGAAAGAACTCAAAAACCGATCTTGCATAGTCATCAACATTGGCACAAATCTTTTTCATTCGCGGTGTGCCGTTTGGATCCGACAGTCCTATGTAGCCGGAGTTTTCGATGTTTGACATTTTATCTCCGCCGCCAACAACGATAACCTTTGCACTCGGTGAATAATGTCGGTGACGCAATCCGGGACTTTTTGCTGAAGATCCGGAATCGCCACCGATCTCGATCGTTGGCACAACCTCCCGCAACTGTTCGATCGACACTGCTCCGGTCCTCAACAAGCGCGGCGGGTCAACAGTACAGTCCACGACGGTCGATTCCAAGCCGATCTCCGTCGGATCGCCTTGCAAGATGCAGTCGATGCGACCGTTCAGATCCTCGAATACTGCTTGCCAATTAGTCGGGCTCGGACGGCCGGAAACGTTCGCAGACGGAGCCACTAACGGAACGCCGGAGGCAGCTATAAACTGGTTGGCCAACTCGTTGCGTGGCATTCGGATACCTATCGTATCCAGGCCTGCCGTCGCGATCTCGGGGACGCTTTCAGACTTCTTCAAAACCACTGTCAACGGCCCGGGAAAAAACTTCTTTATCAATATTTCTGAAATCTCTGTGCTCTCTGTAGCTAGTTTTTGTATCTGCTCAACCGACGAAATATGCGCGATCAGCGGGTTGTCACAGGGTCGTCGCTTTGCCTCGAATACCCTGCGGATCGCCGCTTCGTCAAATATACTCGCCGCCAGGCCATAGACCGTCTCGGTCGGAAACGCCACGATGCCGCCGTCTTTTACGAATTCCGACGCCTCGGCGGCCGAGGTTGTTAATACCGTTTGCACGAGCAAAGTCTTACGCAAAGACAGCAGGAACGCAATTGGCGACGGTCCTAAGCAACTTTTTGCGCAAATTCCGAAACCGGCGTCCGTCTTATAACTAAGGGCAAGTTGAAGGAACGCAAAATCGAGATAACGTGTCGAAATAGCGATAGCAATTCTTATCGGCCTTCTGCTGCCGGCGGTGCAATGACCACTACCCCAGGCAGAACGAAAGCTCGGGACCTTTGGAAGTGGGTCCCGAGCTTTTATTTATTCCTTTTCCACTAATGTAAGATTGTTATGTGACGCTTCAGGAAAAGCTCAAAACACTTCCGACCTCCGCGGGCATATACGTTCATAAAAATGCGGTGGGCAAGATCATCTACGTCGGTAAGGCCAAGAATCTTCGCAACCGCGTGCGGTCGTATTTTCAGGCCAGCAAATCTGATTGGAAGACGAACCAGCTCAGGAAATTGATCTCCGACTTTGAATTCATAGTCGTCGATAACGAAGCTGAAGCGCTGATGCTTGAATCGAACCTGATCAAAAAGCATCGGCCGCGATTCAACGTCATGCTCAAGGACGACAAGCAGTATCCGCACCTTAAGATGACCAATGAGCCGTTCCCGAAGGTCGTCATTACACGAAAGATCGTACGCGACGGATCAAACTACTACGGACCGATGCTGCCTGCGTCGATCGCGCGTAGAACGCTCGATCTCGTGAATCGGGCTTTTCAGCTTCGAACCTGTGACATCGAGATCGACGGCAAACTGAAACGGCCGTGCCTTGAATATCACCTAAAACGGTGTCTGGGTCCGTGTGTGAAGGGCCTCTGCACTCAGGACGAATATATCGAAGCCGCACGGGATGTAAGAACACTGCTCGAGGGGAAAAACAAGGAGCTCGCGGCCGATCTCCAGCGGCGTATGTGGCAGTATTCGGATGAGGGAAAATACGAGATCGCGGCGAGATACCGCGATCTTTATAAGACAGTCCTGTCACTCGGCGAGCAGCAGAAGATGTCGTACACCGCCGAGCGGGACGTCGATATTTTCGGCTTTTATCGCGAACACCAACGTCTTGCACTACAGCTTTTCACAATGCGGGAAGGCCGGATCGTCGGCCGCCGCGAGTTCTTTTGGGAAGACCTGCCGATCGACGGATCGTTTGACGCGGGCGAGTTTTTAGGAAAGGTACTCGTTCAGTACTACACCACCGATTATGTACCGCTTGAGATCCACGTGCCGTGCGATTTCGAGGATCGGCCGGTTCTTGAACAAGTACTGACGGAACGTCGCGGACGTCGGGTGCGGATAACGGTACCAAGGATCGGAGAGAAACGTCACATGATCGGGCTCGTCGAAAACAACGCGCGCATTGCGTTCGAACAGCGGTTCCGCGTGCTTAAACCCGATTCGAAAAAGGTACTCGAAGAATTGCAGGAGGTGCTCGAGCTTTCCTATTTTCCGGAGCGGATCGAATCGTTCGACATCTCGAACATTTCAGGTTCAGAGAATGTCGCAGGGATCGTTGTTTTCGAAAATGGCAAACCGGCGCGTTACGAGTACCGGCGGTTCATAATAAAGACCGTGGACGGCCAGGATGATTTTGCATCGATGCGGGAAGCTGTGTTTCGTCGTTACCGGCGGGCGCTGGATGAGCAAAAGCCGTTGCCGCAGCTCGTGTTTATCGATGGCGGAAAGGGACAGCTTTCAGCTGCAGCATCCGCAATGCGTAAACTCGACCTCGAACAAATAATGCTCGTAGGGCTTGTTAAGCCTCCAAAGAAACACAGCGAGATCTCGCACCTCCTTATCAACGGACGCGAGGACCGGCCGATCCCGTTCGACCGCAATTCCCTCGCATTTAGATTGGTGCTCCAGGTCCGCGAAGAAACGCATAAAACGGCGCTTGAGTTTCACCGCAAGCGACGCGAAAAACGCGATTTCACCTCGGAGCTTTCCGATATTCCCGGCATCGGCGCGATACGAAAGATGAAGCTGCTGAAAACCTTTGGTTCGATCGAGCGGATCGCGAAGTCGAATGAAGCAGCGCTTCGCGCCGTAGTCGGGCCCGCCGCAGCCCGCGATATACTCGTCCATTTTGAAAAACAAAGGTCGCTGGCCGCCGGTCATGACCTCGTCCACTCGGGCGGCGAAACGAACGAGAATTGACAAACACCTGTAATTGACCTACCTTTGCCCTGTTTCCGTCAATAATTCCGGTTTTTCCATATCTAAAGACGCAGGAGTGAATTTATGAGTGTGAAGACCATTGTGGCCGCTGTCGCGGGCGGCGTTGTTTTCTTCCTACTTGGATTCTTGATCTTCGGAATCGCATTGAACCAGTACATGCAATCGATGACGGTTCCGTACCCTGGGCTCTTTAAGGTTCAGCCTAATTTTGTCGCGATCGCATTGTTTACTCTGACGTGGGGTGGGCTTTTGGCGATGATATTCGACTACTGGGCCGACATCCGTACATTTGCGGGTGGAGCGATTGCCGGGGCGATAGTAATGTTCCTCATTGCATTCGCACACGAAATGCAGACCAAGGCATTTATGGTGCTATCGATCGGTTACATTCCGGTGATCGTAAACGTCCTGGTAACGGCATTTATGGGAGCGATCGCTGGCGGTGTTGTGGGGGCCGTGCTCGGAGCGATGACCAAAGAACCGGCCGCAGCAGAGTGATCACGGCACGTCGCAACCAAGATCGCGGACGCGGATAAATAGTTTCCGAAACTCGCGTTCCCGTACCGGGCTATTGGCCTCGTAGTCGTATTCGATGACTTGGTTAGCGCAATTCCACCAACCGAACGTCATCACCTCGACGAGCGCGAATTTGAGCCGGTCGGGCGACGCCATCTGTTCTTCAAAAATGCGACGAATACGTTCGGGTTCTGAGTTTCGTCTGCGGGAGTCTTCGTTCAC
>DATFEW010000324.1:0-2678 GCA_035250805.1 Pyrinomonadaceae bacterium | reverse complement strand
AAGCAGCTTGCCAGTATTGCGGCTCTGAAAGCTCAGAATGGCATTCCTGGTTTTCGCGCCCATCTGGCCGTCGATAGCGGGCATGCCCTGCTGTGAAAACCCAAGAACCCTTGTATTGGATCTGCCGATATAGTTGAATAGCGTCTGAACCAGCATGATGTCCGCAGGCCCGTTACCCGAGCTAGGCCCGCCAACGCTAAAGTGAACGTTCGCGCAGGGCTTCTTGGCCGTCTGTTGGCCCAATTTAACCGTCATAATGTCCTTTTTTGCCATTTGTTTTTTCCTCCAGTTATCTCGTGTCGTTTTTATATCCGCGAAGCCCACCAGCCAAGCCGACCTGGCGGATCCGCTTGTCTAAATATTCGCGTCTAGCAAAAGACCGGTGCGATTTCCTCGATCCTTTTTCGTTGGACGGAACTCAGGCGTTCGAGGCTCATAAGGAACTTCGGATGGGTCATCCCGGTGCCAAGGTACGTCCAGCGGTTCGCCTGATGCTGCACATCGATGAATTCTTTGCGTTCCTCTTCACTGAGAGTTCGTCCGGTCGCGTTCTCAAACGCCTCGAGGTCGAACAGCGTCTGTTGCTTCACGCCGTCGTCCAGGAATCCGCCGATCGCAAGATACTCATCGACGCCCTTTTCTATTACTTCCGGACTCATGGCTTCCGCGAGCGTTTCCACCATCCGAGTGTCGAGCTTTGCATGCTGGGCCTCCTCGAGCCAGTGATTCCTGAGCAGGCTTTTGAACTGTGGATCAAGACCCTGATCATCGCGGATACTTTCGATGTAGTGACGCTGCGTCATCCATTCGATATGCAGAATGGCAAGAGCAATTCCGAGTGGCTCATGTGCGAGAATGGTCCTCGCGATCTCCGACCCCGGCCCGATCACATTGCACTTTGTCCCGAAGTTCGCCGCGAACTCTTCGCTGAAGATCTTGAAGAGCTGGATATGCTTCGCCTCTTCGCTTGCGAATTGAAGAAACGCTCTGACGCGGTAATCATCCTCAGCAAGTGACGGCCGAACGTGGTCGAGCACGAAAGGCAGGATGAATTCTTCCGCGAGGCCAAAAATGGCGAGGTAGGCATTTCCGCGGATCTGGTTCAGGGTCCGCTTTTCGTCTTCGTTGAGAAACGACAGGCCGGAAACGCGGGCGAGCGATTCGGGCATGAACGGTTTGGAAAAATCGAGCTTTTTGTCACCGCCGATGATGTCCTCGATCCGCCAATTGACCTTCCGCGAGGCAATGATCGTATCGTGATAGTCGTATTCCATCGCTACGATAGAATTGCTGCTTTCATTAATTACGGTTGCTCCTAACATATGATTGCTCCTTTATTTATGAATTCTTGCCGCGTGCTTTCCGCAGCATTGGAACGAGCGGCGGCGAACCGCCGGCACTTATTTCGCCGACCGGCTCAAATCCGAACCGAAGGTAAAGCGGAATATTCCGCGGGTTCGACGATTCCAAATAGGCCGGTAGACCCTCTACGTCACACCGTTCCAGCGCGTGCCGCATCAAAGAGCTTCCAATGCCTTTGTTTTGTTGAAATGTATCGACCCCGATCATTGGCAGGTACCAATGCGGTTCGTCCGGGTGGCTGGCGCCCATCTTTTCGAACAATTCGAAAACCGCCGCATGACGATTCTGTGGAAGCGACTCCTCAACAAGAGCCACCATCGCCTGCTCATCCGGGTGAACACCCGGCCGCAGCCACAGGGCAGCGCCTGAGTAATTTGACGTGCAGTATGCGGACCCGCCAGAGATCGAACCCCCGGCGAACGCACGAACGAATGTCGGGAACCAATGGAAGTATTCGGCCGGTTCGGGATAAAACCATCTCGCGACCGGATCGGTGCTGAAACCCATCGTCACAGTTGCGATCGCCGAGGCTTCGTGCGATACGGATGCAAGAAATCCGGCATCCACTGAAAGTTCAGGTATGAAAATATGTTCTGCTGTAATTGCTTCGCCTAACATCTTATAAAACCTCCTTGAAAGGCCGTGGTATTCCCTTCGCTGAACAAAGACGATAGATCGAACGTAAACCGGACATACGGTCGACCGACTTTCAACCTTGTGCTAGAATCGTCGTGTTCAAACACTCGTTATCCCCAGATGAACCAAGGTTCGGATCAGATCACACAGCTCCTGATCGCCTGGCGTAACGGCGAAACGACGGCGCTTGAAGAGCTGATGCCTCTTGTTCATCGTGAGTTAAAGCTGATCGCACGCCGATTTATGCGGCGCCAGCGAGCTGGACACACTCTTCAAACTACCGGACTGGTAAACGAGGCATACTTGCGCCTGGTCGATTCCAATAAGGTTAACTGGCAGGATCGGTCGCATTTCTATGCCATCTCAGCCCAGTTGATGCGACGCGTTCTAGTAGACGCTGCGCGAAGAAAGAACAGTGCGAAGCGCGGTGGCGAGCGTGTTCAGGTCACGCTAGCGGACGATCTACGCGCCACGCCCGACAATGGGACTGACGTCGTCGCTCTTGATGAGGCGTTGGAAAGGCTTGCTCAAATGAACGCGCGGCAGTGTCAGATAGTAGAGCTACGGTACTTCGGCGGACTCACCGAGGATGAGATAGCCTCGACGCTGCATATTTCAACGCGCACGGTGCGCCGCGATTGGAACCTTGCACGGGCGTGGCTTTTTCGCGAGCTGAAGTA